>DASSFG010000900.1:0-4131 GCA_035694685.1 Pirellulales bacterium | reverse complement strand
TACAACGATTTGCGAAACAAAGGCGCGAAGAGCCGGGTGGACTGCATGTGGAGAATGCGGCCAAGCGAAGCGCCAGGATGGCGAGAGCCGTCCGCGACGGCACGCCCGTCGGGGCCGAATTGATAAGAGCGACCGAGGTGTTCGCCGATCGAGTTCAGCACCCACTCGGCGACGCCGGCGTCGTGGACGATCACGCCGGTCTCCGTGTTGAGCAATTCGCTGCGCGGATCGAAATTGTACGAGCCGACGAAGGCCGCCGACCGGTCGACCACCGCGCTCTTGGCGTGCAAGTGGTTGGGACCCGCCAGTTCCCAAATCTCGACGCCGTGCGCCAGCAGCCAATGCTTTTGATTGTGAAACTCGGCCGTGACGCATTTCTGATCGGTGCTGGCCAGCGAGTTGGTCAACAGCAGAACGTGAACGCCGCGTGCGGTCGCGTCGCCCAGTACGCGCTTCAAGTCATGCGACATGACGAAGTAGGGCGTTTCCAGCACGATGCTCCCCCGGGCACTGGCCAGAAAGTTCAAGAGCTGCTGACTGATGCCGCGCGGATGGCCTTTGATGCCGCACGGATCGTAAACGAAACAGACGCCGCAGGCCGGGCACGCTTCCGCGCACCAATCGTACGCATCGCATTCAATCGGCTCACCGCAGATGGTCACCTTACAGCCGGCGGCGAACCACCTGTCGGGAGAAACGGATTTGTCGCCGTACGAGGCGAGGAACTCTCCCGAGCGCTCGGCTTTGCGCTGCCGTCGGCGCTGCTCCGCCGTCTGTTCAAAGTCGGTCCAACCAACCTGATCGCAGTTCCATAAGCAATCGAAGTAGCGGCGCGCGTGCGCGGCAACCTCACCGCAAAGATAGGCGTCGCGATCGACGTAGTTAAGTTTCGCCAGGCCGAAATGCGAGTCTCGCATGTTGCGGCTGCCCACGATGAGTTGCCGATCATCGACGATAATCGTCTTATCATGCATGCGGCGGTTTAGCCAGCTAAGCTGGCCCCTGCCGCGCGGGTGAAACTCTTTGATCTCGACGCCCGAGCTCACCAGCCGCCGTTCGACGGTGGGCGGAACGTCGTTGTAATCGGCATCGACCACCAGCCGGACGCGCACGCCGCGGCAGGCCGCCTCGAGCAGTAACGACATGTACCAGGCGCCGATACGGTCGTCGCCGATCCAGTAATACGTCGTCTCGATCGACTTCGTCGCCGAGCGGATGACGTCGGCGCGGGCCTGAGCCGCCTCGTGATCGGCGTGCAGCAAGCGAAACTTGTTTTCGCCGGCCTGCGCCAAAACGCCTGACCAAGCGACGAACAGCAGGCCCGACAGCAATCGCCCGTACCACGCCATCGCCTGGGTATCCATACGCCGCGAAACACCAAGAGCGCCCAATCTCTACTTAGTTCGGCGGGGAACGCAGCCGGCGTGCAACCAGGGCATGCGCCGTCGTCAGAAATCGCCTGCGCCGTATTCATGGCAAGGTTTGGGCAGGCGTAATAGACCGGCACAAAACATGCACCACCCTTGGAATGGCAAACTGCGCCTCGCAAATTGTATCTATTAAGGAGTGCGGAACGATGGAAAACGCATCGACTTTGGAGCGGCCCATTCGTGTGGGCGTGTTCTCGACCATTCGGGCGGCGGACTGCGCCGTCGACCATTTATTGAAAGCAGGCTTCACGGGGGAGCAGATCAGCGTGGTTTGCTCCGACCGGGCGAAAGAGGAACATTTCCGCCAGTTCGAACACGAAGAGCCGGCCGGGTCGCACACACCCGCCGCCGTCGCGGTGGGAGGAGCCATCGGCGCCGCGCTGGGCGGGCTCACCGTGGTTGCCGGAGCCGTGACCACGGCCGGTCTCGGACTGTTGGCAGCGGGCGGATTGGCTGCCTGGGCGGGCGGAGTTGTCGGCGGTTTGATCGGGGCCATGACCACGCGGGGCGTGGAGCACGAGGTGGCCGACTTTTACGATCAGGCCGTTACGGCGGGCAAAATTTTGGTGGCGGTCGAAGACCATACCGAGGCTCAGCGGCAGAACCTGGCCCGCGGCGAACGGATTTTAGCCGAATGCGGCGCCGAGCCCATCGCTCTACGCGAGGGCTAATCTGGCACGACAAATGCGTCGTTGACGCTCGGGGTGAAGCGGTTGCCGGAGGGACGCAGCGAATCGCACTCGAACTTTACTTTCCAATTGAGGAGATGTCACCATGTTGTACTGGGCTCTTGTGTTTCTGATTGTGGCGCTGGTCGCCGGGTTCTTTGGTTTTGTCGGCATTGCAGGCACGGCCTACGGCATCGCCAAAATCTTGTTCTTCGTGTTCCTGGTGCTGTTCATCGTCAGCTTGTTGGCTGGCGGCCTGCGACGGCCCTTACCGTGAGACCGTGATCTTGTAGCGACACAAAGGGCGCGTGCCCGTCTTCGATGACGAGCAGGCGCCCTTTAACTTATAGGAGCATACTTCGATGAAGAAACGAATACTGTCGAATAGCGTTTTGTTTCTGTTGGCGGCGTTGCCGCTCGGTTGCAACGAGACGGGCACGACCACCGGAACCACTCGCACCACGGAACGCACGACGACCACCACCACCCGTGAGACGGCCCCGAGCGTGACCGGTTCGGCACCAGCGACTCGGTCGAATACCGATGTCGACGTAAACGCCGGCCCGAATGGAGCGACGGCAACGGGTCGCACGGCGGCCAGTGGGCGCGACGCCGTCGATGTCGACTCTACGCCTGGTGGCGGAGTTGACGTGAAGGTCCAAGGCGAGCCGATCCTCGACCGCATCCGCGAGCGTCGCGCCGCGCGCGACGCGGCCGTGCCGCGTTAGGTGGGGTCGGGGGATTTGCAATTGCACTACCGGCGCACTGACGTGTGCTGCTTGCCTCTGGCGAGCGGGAGGCGTGAGCCCTGGTTTGTCCTAGACAAGTCATAGCCTTAACCCTGCGACCACCGTCACCCTGACGCGTGCCGCTCGCCCTTGAGCGCAGAAAAAACGCCGGGAAAATCCCGGCGTTTTTTTGTGTCTTGAAAGATTTAATCGGCCAGCTTACTTCTTGCTGACTTCAAAGCCCTTTTTGAAGGCTTCTTCGCCGAATACCTTGTTGATCTTTTCGTCGCCGGTGAGCTTCTCCACGGCGCCTTTGCACTTGTTGCAGCAGAAGCAGACCTTGACGCCGTCAACCTCGATGGCCGTCTCGGTGTTCAGATCCTGGCCGCTCAAGGGGCACTTCACTTCCTTGGCCTGGCCCGTCGCGACGAGCTGGGCGTTCGCCTTGGCAGCGTATTTTTCCTTGTTGCCAGCAAAAGCTTTCGGGCAGTTGTTGCAGCAGAAGTAAACCTTGGCGCCCTTGTAGTCGACGCCGGTGTCTTCTTTGCACTCCTTGCCCGATACCGGGCACTTGGCCTTCTCGAGGTTCACCTTGTCAGCCGCATAGAGTGTGGCGGCAAAGAGCATGGCAACGGCGAGCGACATCACGGAACGGGTCTTCATGGAAATCTCCCTTGCGGTGTGTGAACGATGAGACGATACCAACGGTTTATGCCCTACAGATTATCGAACCGGCAGGGTTTTGTCATCCCATAATTTCTGATTTATGCGAGAGGAGCCCTGCCAAACGCTCGGACACGCCACAAGCCTTTAATACCAGCGGAGTTGCGTCGAAGACCCAGCCATCGACTTCGATGTCCTGGCAACTGACATCCACAAAATATTCGCGTTATTCCACCCGTCGGCGCCGATTTGATGCGTTCCGTTGCCCGGCGAACGCCTGCGGGAGAGGCCCTTTTGCAGCATCCGAGATGCGGATACCTTGAGAAGAATGTCGCATTACGAACCGCAGAACGCCACTTCGCCCGACGATCAGTTGCCGCCGGTCGAGCCGCCTAACCCAGGCTTTGTCGTACAGCTCTTCGTAATTCCCGCGCTGATCGTGGTCATCATGTTCGCTCTGGGAGCGGGCATCAAATGGCTGGTCGAACGCGACAACGATCCACAGTCTTACGTCGATGCCCTGCGCCGCAACAACGCCGGCCGCTGGCAATCTGCCAGTGACCTGGCCGACCTGCTGCGCAACCCTCGCAACGCTCGGCTGAAAGACGATGCCCACCTCGCTCACGAACTGTCGGGCATCTT
>DASSFG010000899.1:0-3344 GCA_035694685.1 Pirellulales bacterium | reverse complement strand
CCAAGCACCCCCACCCCGAACGAAAGGCCCCTCCGCGCCCGCCAAAAGCGGCGATAAATCGCCGCACTCCAAAGGCTGGTGCCCCGCGGAGGCGACGATTCTCGCGTCTCGACCTAAGTGGCTTGCCTTGCTTGACTTCGGGCGGCGCCGATGTTGCCTTCCGTCTTATCGGTAAACTTGATTTGGCCCGTGACCTTGATTGTGAAACGGCGGCCCATGCCGTCGCCAGACCATTTCTCGAACTGCTGGCATGTGTAGCGGCAGAATTCGGCGGCATCGTCGTAGTCGCCGAATTCGAAGCGTTCGATCACGACCTCATTGCTGTCGTCCTTGAGATCGGCACCGCGCCGGCTTTCGACCTGGGTGCCACGGACGCGTCGCGACCAGGCGCAGAAGGTGTGGGCATGCTGCGGAATCATGGCGTTGGGATAGGTGAGCTGCACCGTCCATACTTCGCGCCGTCGGCCGCGGCCAAAAATGTCGTTCATTTCTCGTTCCTCTCTCCGCTCCCTGCGGCTACCTATTAGGGTACGCTAGAAATCTCGTTTTGCCCATACGCTGGTGTGTCGCTTGGCTCGGTTACGGTATGTTGAGGACAGGGCGCAAGCACCATCCTACCACATAGACGCTAGAGACGTGGAAATCGCTACCACCGCTGCAACTCCGCCAAAAAAGCGTCGGCGATGGCGAAAGATCGCGCTGGGCATCGTGCTGGTTCTGGCGTTCGCTTCGGCAATCGTCTGGCGAGTGATGTTTTACATGCCTGGCAAGAGCTTTTCGGGCAATCTTCCGCCCTTGCCTGCCGCCCAGAGGTCGGCCGAAAAGGATTCCGGTTTGTCGCTGCTCGACGAACTGAAGCGAGACGTGACCACGTTGGCCGTCGACATCGGCCCTCGCAATCTTCAACGGCCGGACAAGTTGGCCGCCGCGGCCAGCTTCGTAGAAAGTCAGTTAGCCGAGGCTAACTATGAAGTAATCCGGCAGACGTACCAGGTAGATGGCCGCGATTGCTGGAACCTGATTGCGCAATCGAAGGGATGGAAGCAGCCCGACGAGATCGTGCTCGTCGGCGCTCACTACGACAGTTACGACGTCACGCCCGGCGCCGACGACAACGCCAGCGGCACGGCGGCACTCTTGGCGTTGGCCCGCCGGTTGGCCGCCAGCCGTCCCGAGCGCAGCTTGCGATTCGTCGCCTTCACGAACGAAGAGCCACCGCATTTTCAACGTGCGACGATGGGCTCGTTGGTCTATGCGCGGAGCTGTCGCCAACGCAACGACAATTTGGTGTGCGTGCTCAGCTTGGAAACCATGGGCTACTACAGCGATGCCCAAGACAGCCAGGAATATCCGCCGCCGCTGAACCTCATCTATCCTTCTCAGGGCAACTTTATTGGCGTGATCGGCAACGTCGCCTCGCGGCCGATGGTTCACCAGGTGGTGGCCTCACTGCGCAAGCACGTCGAGCTTCCGAGTGAAGGCGGGGCGGTGCCCGGCGTCATCGAAGGCGTCGGCTGGTCCGACCATTGGTCGTTCTGGCAGGAAGGCTACCAGGCCGTGATGATCACCGACACGGCCCTGTTCCGCAATCCGCACTATCACCAACCGACTGACACGCCCGACACGCTCAACTACGACCATCTCGCGCGTGTCGTCTTGGGGCTGGAAAGCGTACTGCGCGACATTGCCGGCATCAGCAACGACGAATTACCGCCGCCGGTCGAGCAGCGTCAATGAAGATTTCGGTGTTCGATGATGCCCTAATGGGCTTGGAGACAGGGCATATCTTGGAACTCACAATTGCTCGTCCATGAAGCGGCCGTGCCGTGGCACGCGGTTCGGTGGCTGTTGCTGCGTCCTGCAAAAATGGTCGCCCGATTACCTGCTGTACAAGGATGCCGCGCCGATGTTCTTCGAGAATGAATGGGGCCTCACGAAGCCCGACGACGTTGAGCAGAACAATTACAACGTACACTCACCCGCCTGGGCGCTGGGCTTTCAGAAGCTCGCCCTCACCGCCGGCGCAACGTGCTTCGTGAAATTCCCCGGTCATCCCGCCGACGAAGTCGCCAAAGACATCTGGGACTTCGTAGCGCAGAAATTGAAGCACTGCGAATGACCACGGGGAAATCACCCTTCCATTAGCATGGGCCGGCGCCGCTCTCGCCGCCGAGAATCATCAAATGGGTGGCGGGTCGGCGCCGGCTTTACTCAACGTAGATGAACTCGTTCATGCTCATCAGGGCCTGGCAGAAATCGACCCGGGCGAGCTGCGCGGCGTCGCCTTTGCCGGCGGCGGCGTAAACGGCAGCTTGCTTCGCCAGGAATTGTGCGGCTAGCTCCGACTCTTTGGCGAGCGGTTGTCGACCGAAGGCCAAGGTGTGAGCGGCCGGAATGAAGGTGTCGTCGGCCAGTTCCTTCAATCGCCCGGCGAAGGCCGCGGCGTAACTGCGGTCTTGAGGACCGTTCATAAACAACAGCGCCTGGGGAGCGATCGTGGTGGTGGAGCGTTGGCCAATGCTGACCAGATGTTCGGGCCAGTCGAAGAGCATCATCGTGGGAATGAGCTGGCTGCGCTTGATGAAGAAGTAAACGCTGCGACGACGCATCCCTTGATCGAGCGTGCCGGGGCCGTACATCGTCGGGTCGAGTTGGCCGCTCACGGAAAGCATGGCGTCGCGGATGGCCTCAGCCTCTAAGCGGCGCGGCGTGTGCCGCCAATAAAACGTGTTTTCGCGGTCGACCTTCGCGCGTGCCTCGTCAAACTCGGCCGATTGCAGGTAGACGGCGCTGGTCATCATCAGCT
This sequence comes from Pirellulales bacterium, assembly GCA_035694685.1. Classification (GTDB taxonomy): domain Bacteria; phylum Planctomycetota; class Planctomycetia; order Pirellulales; family JAICIG01; genus DASSFG01. Next base: position 538 of record DASSFG010000899.1, on the reverse strand, counting down.
TGTGCAGACGTTTGAGCTGCCAACCCTGGGCCACCAGGTCTTGAGCGAGCCACTCGAGCAGCTCCGGGTGCGTGGGCCGTTCGCCCGACGCTCCGAAATCGTTGGGCGTAGCCACCAGTCCCCGGCCAAAATGGTGTTGCCAAAGCCGATTGACGATCACGCGGGCCACCAGGTGGCCGGCCCCGCGATCGACGTCGGTCAGCCAGTGCGCCAACCGCGCGCGGCGAAAGCTCGGTTGATGCGAAGCCTGCGGATCGTTTAACCGCAGGGCCAGCGGCCCGCGCGCGTCGTTTGCTTCACGTGCGAACGCCGTCTCTCTCCAGCGGCCTCCATCCTCTCCCTCCCGCATGAGCACCGGCAAAAAATCCTGAGTCGCCACGTCGCCCTTTTGATTTACGTCGCCGCGGCGCAGGAAGTAGGTCTCAGGATAAAAATGCGGATAGCCGCGGTCGTCGGCATGGTGCGGCAGGTGCGGCAGACCTTCGCTCGCCACCAGCACCTTCCTGAGCTGTAAGCCGGGGCCGGCCTTCTTTAATTC
>DASSFG010000898.1:0-8110 GCA_035694685.1 Pirellulales bacterium | reverse complement strand
CGCGCTGAGGACGACCACGACGGCAGTCGTTGCCGATTGGCAAACGCGAAAGGCGCAACGTCTGGCCGATGGTCTACCGACGATTGAGGGCGGTATCCCGCTGCTGATCAAGATCGATCCATCGCTCGATCTCGACGAGCTGCGCCACTTCTTCCAGTTCGAGATCGTTTCGGAGCAGGAAGACGGCTTCGTAATCGTCGCCTCCGAGGATATTTCCCTGACGAGCTTCCAGCAGAAGCTTAACGATTTCGCCACCGCTGCCACCGGTTCGGCGAATGTAGCCAAGATTCACGAGCTTCGCGAAGACCCAACGCAGGAGGAACGGCTACGCCGGATTTTGACCGATACGCTCTTCAACGAATGGCCGACACTGGCCGATGACCAGACTTACATCTGCGATGTGAGCGTGAGCTGCGCTGGCACCTGGCAGATACCGAAGAAGCCGAAAAGGGGTCGCCTCACCGATGAGAAATGGGCACGCAAGGAGGCCGAGTGGTCGCAGTCTCGCACCGACGCTTATGACAATTGGGATGGACTCAAGGACGAGCGGCTGGATTCAATTCGTGGGATTATCGGTCACTACCAAGGCGAGATTCTGCTCAACGTCGATGACGCGCCGGTTGCGGCACCGACTTTGCCTGACAGCTTCACGCTACGGCTGAAGCTTCCAGCGAAGGGGCTCAAGGATCTGGTTCTAAACTACCCCTACATCTTCGAGGTCGCTGAGCCCGACGACATCGAGCTGCCGCAGGAGATTGCAAGAGAACTTCGAGAAATCAGAGCGCGGCTGGAAATTCAGCCACCGGACACGAACGCACCTGCCGTCTGCGTCATCGACAGCGGTATCCAAGAAGAGCACTTCCTACTGGAACCTGGGATCGACAAGCAAGCGTCGCATTGCTTTTTGCCACGCACATCCGCAACGGATGTAGCCGACTACGTGCGACACGGCGGCCACGGAACCCGAGTGGCAGGGGCGGTGCTCCACGGCGAAGGAATCACGACAGAAGGGAAAGTGTCCCTTGAATGCTGGGTGCAAAATGCTCGCGTTCTCGATGCGAATTGCAACCTCCCCCAGGAGCTGTTCCCGCCAGCTCTGCTGCGCGAGATCGTGAAGCGCTACCATGAAGGCAAGCGAAGGACGCGAATTTTCAACCACTCAATCAACGCCGACGCCGCATGCCGCACGCGGCATATGTCCGCTTGGGCTACGGAAATCGACCGGCTGAGCGGTGAATACGACATTTTGATCATTCAGAGCGCAGGCAACCTGAAGACGTCACGTGCCGCGCCGAGACCGGGCATCGCCGAACTGATCGGTGGCGGGCGCGCCTATCCCGATTACCTTGGCGAGCCAACTTGCCGCGTCGCGAATCCTGCTCAGAGCTTTCAGGCGCTGACGGTCGGCTCCGTCGCTTATGGTGCTTTCGAGTCTATCGGCTGGCATAGCTTCGCGTCGCGGCCTGGTGAGCCGTCCGCGTTCAGCCGAGCCGGTCTGGGAATTTGGGACACGATTAAACCGGAGGTTGTGGAAAAGGGCGGTGACTGCATGCGCACGACCGGTAATCCGCCGGCTGTAAGTACGCCTGACAGCGCGCGAGAGTACTACCCCGAGCTTGTCCGGTCGACCCGCGACGGCGGGCCGGCGTTCGACCGCGACGATATTGGTACATCTTACGCCGCTCCTAAGGTCACGCGTATCGCCGCACGGCTTCAGGCTCTGCTGCCGGACGAGCCATGCCTTCTGTATCGCGGCCTGATTGTTCAATCGGCACGCTGGCCCGATTGGGCAAGTGCCCTCACGCGAGAACAGCAAGCCGCGCTGCTCAAGCGGATTGGATTCGGGATCCCTGACATGGGGCGCGCGACCGAAAACACCCATCACCGAACCACGTTCATCACCCACGGCGAACGCGAAATCGGCGCCGGCGAGTGCCACATCTACCAGGTTCCAATTCCTCACCAGCTACGGCGGGCCGGCGAAGAGTACGACATCCGTGTAGAGATTACGCTTTCCTATGCGGCCGAACCACGGCGGACGCGGCGCACGCCGCGCGGGTATCTGTCGGTATGGCTCGACTGGCTAAGTAACCGCAAGGGCGAGTCCCTCGACGCCTTCCTGACACGTGCGCTCAAGAGCGATGAAAATGCCATCCGCGAAGGGAGTAGTTTCGGCTGGGTGATCGAGTCGCGCGGGCAGTGGGGCCAAATTCCGGACATCCGCCGGAACGTTGGAACTGTCCAAAAGGATTGGACCGTAGTAAAGTCGTACGACCTGCCGGAAGACCTTTGCATCGCAGTGCGCGGGCATCGCGGCTGGAGCCGCGATCCGGAAGCCGCAGCCCGCTATGCGTTGGTCGCGTCATTCGAAATCGTCGGCCAGGAAATCCCAATCTACGAGCCACTTCGCGCCGCGGTCCACGAACTCCAGGCCGAAGTTGAAGCCGAAGTGCAGGCCGAAACAGCGATTGAGGTCTAGATGATCTTCGCAGCATGCGACGACTGACTCCCGGCGGGCCGTGTAGCCGCTGTATTCGATGAAACGAAGCCCTAAAAAACCGCGGCCTACCGAAGAATGCATGAAAGTCATTCGTCAGCCCGGTGGACGCTTAATCTATGACTTGGATAGGTTCGATGACTCAGACGAGTTCGATGAGCTGACCTACTACATTCTCGACACCTTCGTGAAGCCCTCAAAGCGTAGGCAGGGAATCGCAAAGAAAATGCTGGAAACCCTCTTCCGGCGCGCAAAACGAGACGGGGCCCGCATCTCAACGGGGCTCCTCCTTGACGATGGCAAGCATCTGATTCCCACGCTCGTTTACCTCGCCACACAGCACGAAGTAAGGGTGGTGCCGTAGCCGTAAATGATCTTGGAAATCGCGGATGAACCGTCGCAAGAGAGCATGGCTCACGCTATGACGAGAGTTAGCTGGTCAGTAACATGAAAAAGAACGGTTGAAGCGAAACTAGTGAAACCACTGGGGCCCAATTGAACCGAGGGAACCAATATGGAATTCAAGCGGCACTCGTTTATTCTGGCGGTCATCGATGCGCTGCATGACCACGGAAGCTGGACCGGAAAAACGCACGTCCAGAAGGCCCTCTCGTTGCTGCACGATGCTGGCGAAGTGGAGGTGCCGTTCAAATTCGTCTTGTACAAGCACGGCCCCTATTCGTTCGATGTCGAGGAAGAGTTGGAACAGGTGCAAAGCTACGGCGCCGTCGCAATCGACACGAACGTTCGCGGTTACGGCGTAGTTCTGCATTCTGGCAAGATGGCGAATTACGCGCGCGAAGCCGCGCCGCTTTCGGCGGACGAACAGGCCGCGATCGAACGGGTTTGCGCCTTTGTCGGCCAGAAAAATGTCGTCGAATTAGAGCGCCTGGCGACCGCGGCCTGGATACGTCGCCGCGAAAAACTCGACACGACTGAAAAAGTCGTCGGCCGACTACGAAAACTTAAACCTCACGTTACCGCCGCTGAAGCTGCGTGCGCCGATGCTGAGGCGGCGCGCTGGCTTCAGACCGCTCAATCGCACGCGAGCGAAGCCAATGGCGCCCATGCTGCCCGCCGATGACCGAGTTCGCCGGATTCTCGAAGACCTGGAAGCGGTCCGCGAGAACTTGCTGGCGCTGTCAGACGACATCTGGCAATCGATCGAGCACAACGATCCGCAAGCGCTGGAAGAAGGCGTCGATTTCAAACGCCGCTATAACGAAAAGATGGCCGCGTTCGACAGTCTGACGACCGAGCTGTCGGGCATGGTGCAGGGCTTCACCAGCGTGCGGCTGGAACAGACCGAGCGCGGCAGCACGGAAAACCGCGACGAAAATGAGCGGATCGTTCGCGAGCTCGACCGCGAGCAGCCGCACACGCTTGACGAAGATTTTACGTTCCGCCGGCCACACGGTTTCGTGCTCGACGGGCAAGCCGCCACCGGCATCACCACCTGGCGCCGGCTCTATGAGCTCGTTTGCCAACAACTTGCTCGGCTTAACCCGGAGCGGTTCCGAGAGTTGCCCGAGAACCGTGCCTTCATCAGCAACCGCGGTCACCGGCAATTTACGTCCAATCCCGATGATCTTCGCATGTCCATGTTCGTGGCCGACGGCATCCACGCCGAAATCAACCACTCGGCCAACGCGCTGCGCGACCTGATGCGCGAGCTGTTGCAGCAATTCTCCATTCCGCCCGACCAATTCCGCATTTACCTTCGCGAAGACCGCGACGCCGAACGGGACCGGTAGGTCAACAGCTCGACGGAAAAGATCATGAAGGTCGTAGCATGGCCGAATGGAAGGTTGCACGCCCGCACCTCGATGGGCAACGACCGGGCCGCGCTGTTCACGCGTGCTTATGTAGCAACGCACGTAGCCGACCTTCGGCGCGTTCAAGAATTTGACGGACCCGCTCGCGCGTGATCCCGTCTGCACGACCGATTTCTTCCAGGGTCTGCGGCAAACCGTCCATTCCGTAGCGGAGCCGGACGAACCTCGCGTCGCGTGGCTGAAGCTGCTCGACGGCTGCGCGGACGATTTGATCGCGCTCATGCGAAAGGCATTCATCAGCGGGGGTCGGGGTGTCCTGCGACAATCGCCGCGCCTGGCGATATTCACACTCTCGGCGGTCTGACAGCGAGCGGACCGCCACCGCCCGCTCAAAGCCCAGCCATTGGCGATAAAAACGCTCGTTGTTAAGGTATCGGCTCTCAAGCTCCTCGTTCGCGCGTGCTGGGCCAAACTGCAACCGGACTCGTCCCAGGCGGCGCCGTAGGGGAAAGAATCGTTGCACAATATGGGCTGGCAAACGGATAAGCAGTGCAGTGTCCGGTCCGACGCGCTGACACACTTGCCTTATCCAGTAGCAAGCGTACGTCGAGAATTGGAGGCCACGTTCAGGGTTAAAGCGCCGCGCCGCAATCATCACGCCGATCATGGCGATTTGCTCGGCTTCCTCAGCATCCATACGATATGCATGTTGAAGCCATTTTGAATAATGGCGCGCCAGCGGCCTGTGAAGAAGTACGAACTCGTCAAATGCTCCAGGCTCTCCGTTTGACATGGCGACGGCCAACTCGTCGCTGCGCTCGGCGAATTTCGGCCACCGTGCGAAGAGGTTCTGTTCCGCGCTGACGTCCAGAGCAGCACGAACCCGTCGTAGCGCGTCGATGATCGAGACGTCAGCCTCTTCCTCGAGAGAACACCGCAAACCGACCAACCGCGCCAGAAAAGCTGGCGGTGGAGTTGCTGAAAAGAACGGATGTTCGCGATGGCGTAATCGCCTTCCATCGTCCATTCGCAAGGCCCACTGCCAGACCTGTTTCGGTGGATGATCGCAGCACCAGATAACAATATGCTCGTGAAACCGGCTCTCGATCGCCCGTTGGGCTCGGCGAAGCAAACCACGATTCAATAGTATTTGGCGATGCGCGGCACATTGAAGTACCTGTAATCCGCGCTTATGGGCAATCACGTCGAACACCAGTCGCCGGTCATCGACCGTGGTGGCGAGGCTACCCGCGCAACGGTCCCAACCAAGCTCTTCGCGGAAGAGCTCTGCGAACCGGTGATCAGCCAAGTACGTGGCGAGTTCTTTCATGGCTTTGCCGGACCATTCGGATAACGGCATTTTAATAGACGTCACCGCGTAACTCCACGCTCGCCTACATCGCAGTATCGACAGAGGGGCAGAGGCGGCGGCCGATGCTTAACTTCCGAGCGGAGTGCTTAGTAGGCGTCGCCCGCCCGCGCAGCGGGTCGACGCCGTCGCACCGGCACGCAGGACGCCGCTTCGGTGAAAGGTAGGCACCCCTACCGCGACAGTCGAAGAACATCAGTATCACACCAATTACGGCGATACCTCGTTGCCCACGGGCAGCACCTCGACCTACTCGCGGTTCATATTTTCCATTCCGCTCGCCCGGCCGGACTGGGGCTATTTTTCAAGCTCTTTTTCGGGCTGTTTGTGGCTACGGCTATCGCTTTTCTGGCGCTGTTCATTCGGCCGGTCGATCGCGATCCGCGGTTTAGTAGCAGGCACGCTCCGCCGTGCCGTTGCCTTGGGCGATTCGACGCTTAGCCACGAAAGGCCGGCAAATGGTGGGTTGGGCCGGTGTCGGGTGGCAGCGTGGTTCGGCGGTGCGGCTACGGCACGACGGAGCGTGCCTGCTACTTTACGCTGGCCGACGTGCTGCACATCCTCGCCTTCGTATTCATCTTCCTCACGCTGGCGGAGTCGACGCTGTCGCTCAAATTCTACAACGGCGACGAGAGCGGGCGACGACGATCGAAATGGCTCGATCGCTGGAGCTTTTTCGTGCTGCTGACCAGTTACGCCGGGCTGAGCGCCGCGGCCGTCGCGTGGTATTGAATTCCTACGCTCGACGATCCGTTTTTAACCGGAGGTGCGCAATGACACCCGTCACGATTCAAGAGGCTCAGGCGAAGCTGCCCGAGCTGATTCACAAATTGCTGCCCGGAGAGGAAGTAGCGATTGTCGAAAATAATCAGCCGGTGGCCAAGCTGGTCGCATCGGCCGCGCCAAAGCCACACCCCGTTCCAGGACGTTGTCAAGGCATGCTGACGATTTTAGCTGAAGATGAGGAGCACTTGGAGCATTTCAAGGAGTACCTGCCTTGAGGCTGCTGCTCGACACGCACAGCTTCAAGAACAGTGCGCGACCGTGGGAGTCGACCTGATCCGGCGGGTTCTGCGCGACCAGAGTCGTGTTGGCAACAACACGGCTTAGGACGCTGCCTCGCGACTCCCTGCGTTGACGGATCGGCCGCGATGCGACGACAATGCGAACTGGCGAAAACGTGTTGACATACGGGCCGAATGACCAATCATGGCAGCGTTGAAGGTGTTGCTTTACCTACCGCTAATTCTGATTTGCGCGGCATCCAACGTATGGGCCGACGAGGCGGTGTCTGACGCACGGTTGCTCGTGCCGATCAACGGCGATCGAGTGGCCGCGACGCTGGAATCAATTTCGCCGGCGGGGGAGCTGCAATTCCGCGTCGGTGAAAGCGATCGTCGGCTGCGATCCGACGAGCTCGCCTGGTGGGGAGCGCCCGCCGAGCCGCGCACCGATCGGCAACTCGTTCTGGCCGACGGCGGAATCGTCCCGCTGCGCCTGAACCCGCCGCCGACCTCGGCCGCAGAACAACTTATCGCCGTGTCCGACACTTTCGGCGAGCTTACGTTGCCGCTCAAACTTCTGGCCGGAGTCATCTACCACGCCCCCATCGATCCCCAACGGCGCGACGAGCTGACCGCCCGGCTGCGGGCGACGGATCAAAAAGGCGATACGCCCGCGACGGCTAAAAATGCCGACCGCTTGCTCTTGGAGAACGGCGACGAATTACAGGGGAGGATCGTCGCTTTGAAGGAAACCGCCGTGGAATTCGAGGCCGACCTCGGCGCCCTGACGGTCGAGATCGACCGCGTCGCCGCGCTGGCTTTCAATCCTTCCTTGCGCTCACTCGCCCGCGCTAACGGCCCGCGCTCGCTCGTCGGCTTTCGCGACGGCAGCATCTTGCTGGCCAAATCGGTACGCCTCACCGATGGCCATACCGAGCTCCACCTCGGGGACGAGTCGAGGCTCTCGGCGGCTGAAGGGCCGGTCTACTTGCAGCCGCTCGGCGGCGCCATCCATTATCTTTCCGATCTCTCGCCGGCCAGCTATCGGCAACTACCCTTCTTAGACCTGCCCTGGGAATATCAACTCGATGCCAACGTCAATGGCACGCGCCTGCGGGCGGCGGGGCGCATTTATTCCAAAGGCGTCGGTATGCACAGCGCCGCTCGGTTGACGTGGCAGCTCGAAAAGAACTACCGGCGCCTGGAAGCCGAGCTGGCAATTGACGATCAGACCGACGGCCACGGCAGCGTGGTCTTTCGGGTTTTCTCGGGACCGAAGGAAATCTATAAGAGCCAGATCGTGCGCGGCGGCGACGCGCCATTGCCGATTTCCATCGACGTTCGCGGCGCCCGCCAATTGAGCCTCGTCGTCGACTACGCCGACCGCGCCGACGTTCTGGATCATGCCGACTGGCTCAATGTCAGGCTCAGGCCATAGCCGGTGAAACTTGACAGCGCTATTTGC
>DASSFG010000897.1:0-4781 GCA_035694685.1 Pirellulales bacterium | reverse complement strand
TCTGTAGGGAACGCCCTCCGTGGCGTTCCGCGAATTACGATGTAGCGTCAAACCCGCTTCACGGAACGCCACGGAGGGCGTTCCCTACAGACACATATTCACATAGTTGCGATTTGCGGAAGTTATTTTTCGGCCGGCCCTAAGACGCGATACCGCACTTCGTAAAAGCCAGTATTTAAGTTGTAGCGGTACGCTGTAAAAAGCGTCTCCCACGAAAGGGATGTCGATGTCAAGGGACCGTACGTTCCACTGAAAAACAACGGTTGCCCGTACGGCGCGTAGCAATAATGCTCCTGAATATTTCCGAGCGCATTAGAAACGCCCGTGACGCTGCCATGAGCATCTGTGAAAGCGTATAGACGCTCGCTGGCGCGATCACGCAAAATGAGTTCATCTGGCGACCTTAGCCCCCATGCGAACTGAGCAGCCACGGAGTCTGAGCCTTCGACGCGCTCTTCAATGACCTGCCATCGCTCGGTGTAGTAGCGGTGACGGAGACCGTCGGTAGTTAGCTCTGTAATGCGTCGGTGCATGCCATCGATGCCGCCGTATGTGGCGACCACGCCATTAGCCCAAAGCGAGATGAGTCGTCTCCAAGCATCATACGTTGCCAGTAATGTGTCGCCTGGTGATCGTGGGCTCGGCACGGTCGTGACGTCGCCGGAAGCGTCATAGGTAGGTACCGGCCATCCGCCGCCGACGAGACCAACGAGCTGATTAAAGCGATTTGCGACTCGCATTTGCTGGAGATCCCAGGCGGCTCCAGTGCTATTCTGCCAAAACTGTTGCCAGTTGCCAGTTGCGTCGAGACCCCAGGCTTGGGCGAAATCGAGCGTGCCGCCGACGATGGCACTGCACGTGCCGTTCAGCTGGCCACGCTGCATTAACGCGAGACGGTAAAGGCCATCGTACGCGTATAGCTCATCGAGATTGACGCCTGCGGCTTCGGCTAGGGTATTCTTACGCCAGAGGCGGTTACCGGCGCGGTCGTAGCCGTGCTGGATACGGTCAAGATCAGCGCCCGATGACGTGCCGCCCGAAGACGAAGAACTACTAGACGACGAAGACAAGCTCGCTGTGCTATACCAGCGGTTATCGACCACGCGGTTGAACTGGTCGAGGCCGCTATACGGGTCGATGCCCGTTCCATTGATCAGCGACCAAGCAATTTGCGGCTCGGGCGAGGACTGCTGGACAAACGTGTCGCGCCCGATACGCGTGTAATCCGCCAGATGCGTCACGCCATTGTCGTCAATCAGGCTGGCGATGCGGCTCAACCCGTCGTCCATGCCCCCGCTGGTGCCGTAGTCGTAATACAGCACGCGGCCATTGGGGTAAACGAGTTCGGTCGGCCGGATCGTGTTCGACGAACCATCGGCGTATTGATACTGCACGTTTACCGAGGTGGAGATGTTCACGGCGCCCGAGTGCTCCTGGTATTCCGTGACGAGCTGCTCGAAGGAATTATAGACCCGCTGAACATCGTTCACAACGGTGCCTTGGCCCACGATGGGGCTGGAATAGCTGGTCACATTCTGCAGTAGCCCGCGGACTTCGTAGGTGCGACCGATGCGCTGGACCGTGCCGTCGACGCCGCTCGGGGCGCCGCTACTCGAGCTGCTTGATGAGCTCGATGAGCTCGATCCCAACGAAATCACGGCATCTTGGGTTTGACGGCCGAGAAGATCGAAGCTGTAGGCGTGGATCACGAGCCGCTGATCGGTGAATTGTTTGACCTGCGATTGACGGTTCACGAGGTAGGTGACGATACCGCCGTCGGGATAGACGACCGAGGCCAAAACGTCGTTTCGCGCGACGTCGGAGGTCGGCAGCGAGGTTCCAAAGAGGTACATCGTCGTTTGATTCCCAGTTGTAGAATTGACGGCCGTAAGCGAAGCGATTTGACTGTCGGCCGTGTACGACCAGAGGGTCGTGTTGTTCTGGTCATCCGATGTCGGCAGCGAGCCTGACGACGAACTGCTGCTAGACGAACTGCTTGGTTGGACATTCAACACGAGCTCGCTCCGGCGGCCGGCATCATCAAACGTGGTTTGATCAAGCCTTCCGGCAGGGTCGATGGTTTGGTAGGCTTCGCCGCGCGAGTTTTCCACGGTCGTTGTGACGAGGACCGTATCGGCGCGAACTGGAATGGCCGAGGGCCGCGACAAGGTCACATCGCCGTTGGTACCGTAATTGGCACTGGCTTGTTCGCGGCCGATAGGGTCGGGGTAGCTGGCGACATAAGTCACACGCGCCACGGGCTGGGCGCCGCCGGGAGTAGTCAGTGGGCCCGTGCCCGTGGCGTCGTGATAACGCTGCCGGAACGTCGTTTGGATGGCGTTGCTGGCGGGGTCGAAGAGGGTTTCGGTTTGCTCGACGATGATGTCGGCGGTCGGGTCGTTTGGTAGACCCGAGCCCGAACCGCCCTCGCCAGTCCACGGAACGGCACCGAGGCCGTCGCCCTCCGGAACGGCACGGAGTCCGTTCCCTACAGAAGAGGACGAGGAAGACGATCCTGCCGGCGTGTAGCCAAAGTATTGCGTGGTCTGGCGGCCGGCGCCGTCGATGACGGTTTTTGTGAAGGCGCTGGAGCCGGAAGGGAGTTGCTTGATGGCGTTGCCGGCAGGGTCAAACCAAGTGTTGTCGACAAGCGAATTGCCGACGGTGCCGGTGGTGGGATCGACGGCATAGCGGATGGTTTGGTATACGCGGCTGCGATCGTCAAACAAGGTCTTCGAGTGGCGGATCAGGTAGTTCGTCGCTTGAGAATACTGGTCGACTTGTATCGCGCGATTCAAGTTGTCGAGGGTGACGATCTGGTACCAGTCTTGCGCGGCCGTGACTTGCACCTGGCGGTCGCGCCAGTCGAAGGCGAATTCGGTCTGGCGAGAGGTGAGGGCGTCGACGTGCTGGATTTCGGCGGTGCGGTTGCCGTCGAGACTGGAGAGGCCACTATCGTACTGGTACTCGGTGACGAGCACCATGTTGTTGCCCGTGGCGCCGCCGCCGGTCGGGTCGCTCCAGGTCGCGCCCGTGTCGTTGGTGCCCACCCAGACGCTGATCGACAAGTCGCGGGCATCGAAAACGGTGCGGGTGATCGTTCCGCCGGGCGAAACCGTGCGGTTGCGACGGTTGAAGAAGTCGTAACCGAAGTCGGTCTCGTTGAAGTTCACACCTTCGGTGCCGGTGCCCGATGAGGGAATCGCGTAGTAGACGCGCGTGCTGGCGAGCTTGCAGCAATCGGTATATTGGTTAGTCGTCCAACGGCAATGTAGCTCCGACACTCCGTGGCGGAGAAGCGGTCGCCATAGGCGACGTGCTAGCGCCCCCGTCACGGAGTGCCGGGTCTACATTACGATTGCTTCCTTTCGCGGAGACAGTGCTGGGCGAAGTCGTGGAAGAGGTCGACAGGATCTCGTATCAACCATACTCCGTGACGGGGAAGGGTCGCCCAAGGCGACCGCGCTCCGCGCCGCGGAGCGTCGGACCTACGTGCGCGCGGCTTGATTGGCGTGTCTCAAGCATCAGGGTAGGTGAAGGTCGTCGTCGCCCCGGCGCCCGGTTCGCAGACTGCGACCAGGCGCCCCGGTGATCGTAAGTGCAGGTCGTGGTCATGCCACCGTCAGTATCGAACGGCGTTGAGGGCGACTTCGGCCGGTCGGCGGGCCCGGGCACGTCCTCATGGTCGGCGCGTCGCTCACGGGCAAAAGCACGGCTGAACGTGCCGGTGAGTGACCTGAACGCGCCCGCCGCAATGCCGATAAGCCCTCTGCGTGACGTGTACTCGCTCATCTGTTGTCTCCTTGATTGGTGGTTGATTCGGTTAAAATTGGACAAGCCCCATTAACCTGCCTCACTATGCGAACCCATGACCGCGCTGCGTGCCCTGGGCTATCGAATGACCCACGTTCGGCGCTACGCTCGCGTCACGGTAGCGGCCGGACTAATTGCAAATTGCAAATTGCAAATTGAAAATTGAAAATTGAGAATTGGCATGGCGCTCGGCGGCTCCGGCAATGTTGGCATGGATGTTACTTCGACGGGAGACAGTGCTGGGCGAAGTCGCGGAAGAGGTCGACGAGGTGGTGAAGACACTGGCGCATGCGGTCGGTGTGCTCGTTGGCGCCGAAGGCGGCGGTGAGGGCGTCGAGACGCAAGAGGAGCTTGTCGAGCTGGCGCACGAAGCGAGTCGCTTCGCGGCGAAGTTGACGGCGGCTTTGTGGTGTAGGCGTCCCGCCTGCACTCTCCAAGGCGGGCCAGACGCCCGCACCACAAGGAGGCGTGGCAACGCCGAACGCTTGCTCGGCGGCACGGCGGAGGGTGCGGGCGCGGCCTTGTCGGACGGCGGCGAGAGCCTGGCGTTGCTGGTCTTTGGGACGGTCGACGATGGCACGCGCGTCGCTGACGGCGAGGGCGCCCGATTCGACGGCGGCGATGACTTGCTCGTCGCCGCGCTGGAGGACGCGCGAGGCGGTGGCGACGGAGCGCTCGGAGATGTTGAGCAGTTCCGCAGCCTGCGCGTTGGCGGTGCGGCCCGGCTCCTGCAAATTTGCAGTTGCCGTACTCTTGCTCCCTCTCCCGTCGGGAGAGGGCTGGGGCGAGGGCGCATCGCTCCCTCTCCCAACGGGAGAGGGCTGGGGTGAGGGCGCGTCGATCACAGATTCATTCTCGCTTCCATCGCTCCGCCGTTTGAACTGATGCGCGCGCTCTCGTTCGGCGGCTTCTTCTTCGAACATGACTTTCGCACGGGCGGCGATGATGGCGCGCTGGCCCTCGTTGAG
>DASSFG010000896.1:0-24156 GCA_035694685.1 Pirellulales bacterium | reverse complement strand
GGGCTCAAGCTCCGGACTGTGCGGCCTGCCAAATTGACACGTTGCGGTCGAAAGTGAGCGAACGGGCGGCAATCTTTGCGCCCGGCTGCTTGACACCCGGTTGCGTGGTTAGTACAAGGGCCAAGTACGCTGCTAGTAGAGTTGTAGATCGTTAGCTGGACGGCAGTTGAGAAAAAAAGTATGGCCAAGGAGACTGGTTCTCGCACAACAAAGAAATCGTCTCGAGGCGATGGCGAAGCCGCAGCGAAGGCCGAAATCGACCGCACCGATCGCGAGCTCATCAAGCTGCTGAACCAGCGTGCCAAAGCTTACGCCCAACTCTATAAGCACTCTTTGGTCACGAACGGCCCGGTTCCACCGCCCGAACCGGAGCCTGAGGCGATCGAGCGGGCGTTGGCGCAGAATAAAGGCCCGCTCTCGAGCGACGCTTTGCGAGCTATCTTCCGGGAGTTGACCAGCGCCAGCCGCGCTCTGGAAAAACCTGTCAGGCTGGCCGTCCTTGGGCCGTCCTATAGTTACAGTCATTTGGCCGCCATCGATCGTTTCGGCACCAGCGTGGAACACGTGCCCGTGGGGAGCATTGCGGCGGTGTTCGAGGAGGTCAATCGCGGGCACGCGGCCTTTGGCGTGGTGCCGCTGGAGAACTCGACCGACGGCCGCATTGCCGATACCCTCGACATGTTCACGCGGCTGCCGGTGCGCATCTGCGGCGAAGTGCAACTTCGGATCCATCACTTTCTGCTTGGACGGTGTACTCGTGCCGACGTCACTGAGGTCTACAGCCGGCCGCAGGCGCTCTCACAATGCCGCAATTGGCTGTTGCGTCATCTGCCGGCGGCACGCACGGTCGAAGTGACAAGTACTTCGACGGCGGCACAACTGGCTCAGGACAAGCAGGGCGCCGCGGCCATCGCCAGCCTGCAAGCCGGCGTTCACTATGGCTTGGACGTGCTGGCCGAGAATATCGAAGACAACGTAGCCAACGTCACGCGTTTCGCGGTCCTTGGCCACGAGTCGGCCCCTCGCACCGGGCGCGACAAAACCGCACTCATGTTCCAGGTGGCCCACAAGCCCGGCTCGCTGGCCGACTCGATCGCCATCTTCAAGCGGGGCAAGCTCAATCTCACTTGGATCGAGTCGTTTCCCATTCCGCAGTCAGAAGGCCAATATCTCTTTTTTGTCGAAGTCGACGGGCACGAAAAAGATGCTCGTTTGCACAAAGCGCTCGACGCCCTGGCGCGCAAAGCATTGCGGATGGAGATCCTTGGTTCCTATCCGCGCAGCCAGCCCGCCGGCTGACCGTAGTACGGGCTCGTGTCCGCCCTCACGCAGAACCCAACAGAGTGGGCCACTGGTTCCCGATCCAGAATCCTTGCTGCTATGCTGCCCGAGCTGCGTCCTACTTTACCCGTCATTGGTTGGCGCGAATGGCTGGCGCTGCCTGCGCTGGGCGTGCGCGGCGTGAAGGCCAAGATCGATACGGGGGCTCGCTCCTCGGCCTTGCACGCCTTCGACATTCAATTCTTCGAGCGAGACCAACAGCCGATGGTGCGATTCTGCATCCATCCGTGGCAGAGAACGGACGAAGGCGTGATCGAGGCGGAGGCGCCGTTGGCCGGCCAGCGGTTGGTGCGCAACTCCGGCGGGCTGGAAACGCTGCGGCCCGTCATCGTCACCGAGGCGGAGCTGGGCGGCCGGCGCTGGCCCATTGAACTGACGCTCACCTCTCGCGACGCGATGGGCTTTCGCATGCTGCTGGGCCGCGAAGCGGTGCGGCGGCGATTTCTGGTCGAGCCCGGCCGCTCGTACTTGCTGGGAAAACGCCCCGCCTGGGCTCCGCGAACGCCGGGCCGCAAGGAGTCGCCGTGAAGATCGCCCTGCTCTCGCGCAAGCCGTCGTTGTACTCCACGCGGCGTTTGAAAGAAGCCGGCGAGCAACGCGGCCACGACGTGCGCATCATCGACTACCTGCGATGTTACATGAACATCAGCTCGCTGAAGCCGGTGGTCATGTATCAGGGCAGCCCATTGGCAGACATCGACGCGGTGATTCCGCGCATCGGCGCGCCGCACACCTTTTACGGCACCGCCGTGGTGCGGCAGTTCGAGATGATGGATGTCTTCTCGGCCAACGAGTCGCAAGCCATCACGCGCTCGCGCGATAAGTTGCGCTGCTTGCAGCTTCTGGCCCGCAACGGCATTGGCTTGCCGGTCACCGGCTTCGCCCACTCGACCAAAGACGTGCAAGGACTGATCACTTCGGTCGGAGGCGCCCCCTTGGTCGTAAAACTGCTGGAGGGCACGCAGGGCATCGGCGTGGTGCTGGCCGAGACGCAGAAGGCCGCCGAGTCGGTCATCGAAGCGTTTCGCGGGCTGAAAGCCAACATTCTAGTGCAGGAATACATCCAGGAAGCCGGCGGCGCCGACGTGCGCTCGTTCGTAGTCGGCGGACGCGTGGTGGCGTCGATGGAACGCCGAGCACGGGCAGGCGAATTCCGCTCCAACCTGCACCGCGGCGGGACGGCGACCAAGGCCCGTCTCACGCCCGAAGAACGCAGCACCGCCGTCCGCGCCGCTAAAGCCATGGGGCTGAACGTGGCGGGCGTCGACATTTTGCGATCGAACCACGGTCCCGTCGTGATGGAGGTCAACTCGTCGCCTGGGCTGGAAGGCATCGAGCGCGCCTCCGAAGTCGACGTCGCCGGCAAGATCATCGAGTTTCTCGAAAAGCGCGCCGCCAACGGCAGCCCCCGAGATCGCATCAAAGGCTGAAGAAGCGTCCCGTGATCTACCGCTTACGATAGCGCTGTTGCGACCGGCCGGCGGTCGAGGGGCGCTGAGCGGAGCCAGTGGTTTGCCGGGACTGCGTGGCCTGAGCCAATGCCGCGCGCACGGCCACTTGCGTGGTCAGGTCGGAAAATTCCTGGCGCTGCTCGTCGTTGACGTTCGCCAACTTCTCAGTCAGACGTTGCATGCCCGCATAATTCGCGGAGGCCGCCTGATGAACGCTGGCCAGAAAGGCCACCGTTTCGTGAAAATTGTGGTCGGCCGCGGTGGTCACGAGCGGTTGAAATGTTTTGGCCAGTACTCCCACACCGACGTTTTCCAGGTGCAGGAAGGCGTCGACTCCGCAGCGAACAACCGGCCGCCCGTCGCGTGTTTTGCCATAGCTGGAGCGCATTAAAAGCACGCATCGTCCGCGCACCGGCCGCGACATGAGCGAACCGGTGTACGTGCCGTCGGCATACACCAGGTGCGTCTGCGGGCCTTGATAAAGATATTCGATGTGGCCGCGCGTGCCTGCCTTGTCGCTGGCGTCGTACTTATCGTCACTGGTCCGATGCAGTTCCACCTCGCTCACGCCCAGCGCTTCCCAGATGCTTACGACCAGGTCGGGGTGTTCGATGAGAAACACGAAGAGATTGGCGTCGCACTCGATCAACTCGACCGGCAGGCGGCGAAAGATCGTCGTGTTGGCCAGCACCGCGCCCACTTTAATGCGGGCATCGCGATCGAGCTGGCTATACGGTATGGCCCGCATGGCTTCGTCGCGTGCTTCGCGGCTCGACGAGCCTTGAGCGGCTTTGTCGTGCCGGGAGGCGCGCGAGGGAGTCGCGGCGCGGGCCGCGCAACTGCAAGCAATCACGATCACGATGACGAGCGGCTGCAAACAACACCACGGCGCCGTTGCCAGCATATTCCCCCCAAAGCGAAAACCGCCAATGTCTTTACCGGTCCTACTGATAATTCGGCAGCCGCCCGTAAGACGGCCCAACGAATTTGGTGGATTCGCACATTGCCCTTGTGCCGAAGCAGTTGACTCAGGAAAATGCCCCGCCCCGTGGTTTGGACTTGGTGGAAAGCTAGGCATGCCGCGCAAAACAACCAGCTTGCGGAAGTGGATCGCGGTTGCGGCCTGCCTGGCCTTGGGCCTTGCGTTGGCCATCTTGCCCGTAGCGGCGGGTTTCTGGGAGCAATGCCGCGACAGGCTGTTGGCCGCTTATGGTGAAGATGAGTTGGCCGCGGCGAGCGGCGAAGAGGCACAGGGGCCGCTGACTTACCTGATGACGTTGCGTCGGCCCGGTATCACCGTGGTTGTGCGGGCACTTGCCTCGCCAAATGTCGCCACCCGCGAGCTGGCCTATGGAATGCTCAGCGAAGAACTAGCTCGTTGCGAAACGGCGCCCGGCCCTGAAGCAGGGCTACGGCTGGCCGACCTGGCTGGAGCATTGGCCGAGAACGCGGGCAGCTTGTCACCGCCATCGCTGCCTCGCGTCCGGCATTTGTCGATGCGGATTCTAGCGCTCTCAAAAGACCTGCCCGGCGACGATCACACCACGCTGATCGCCTGCTGCCAACGCGTTCTCGCGGCGTGTGTACCGCCCAGGGAGCCGCCCAGGCCGAGCGGCGCGGCGCTACAAATGGTCCCCAGACACCAAAGCGGCGCAGCCCAGCGGTTGGCGCAAACGTCTTCCAGCGGACATGGGCCTCCGTCGAACGCCCTCGATTTCGCGCTATTGGCGGCGCCCAAGCTGGCCCGCGCCGATGCTCCTGGAATTGCTGTCTATGCTGAACCAGGCCTCTTCAGGCCGAACGATGCAGCGGCTTTAGTTGCGAAAGCAACGGGCGGTCATCAAACCGGAGGCCAGCAGGTCGATCTGGCCGCATATACGCACGTGGCCGACGCACCGCGATCGGAAGACGACGCGCTGGCCGCCCGGCAGCGCGTTCGGGGGCTGGACGTGATTGACGTTTTTTCCCAGTTGAACGAATCAGGCCCCGTCGCCGCGGCTGCCCGGGCGGAACTGGCTGCGCGCGGTTTTTCACCGCGGCAAATCGAAGTGGGACAACACCTGGTGTCGCCGCATGCCGCGGAACGTCTGCAATGGGCCGAGTGGCTGCCGGGCATTCGTGGCGTCGACGCGCGGTTTTGGCTGCTGCGGCTCAGCCACGATCCGAACGCGGAGGTACGGCGGGCCGCGGTCGGCCTGCTGGCAACCGACCGCGACCCTGAAGTCGTGCGACGCTTGCAACGCGTAGTCGTAGAGGAAACGGACGATCGCATACGCGATCAGGCCAGCCGAGCGATCGAACAAGTCGACGGATCTTACTAAAACGCCGCGCCGAAGCCGAAGTAATAGTTGTTGTAATAGGGGTACGGCATGCCGTATCCATAGCCATAACCGTAGGCCGGAGCGGCGTAATATGGGTAGACCGGATACGAGTAGGCCGGCGGATAATAGCCTCCGCCCAGGTAAAACGACGTGTACGGCCGATAACCGTAGCCGTATCCATAGCCAGGACCATAGCCGCCCCAGCCGCCATAATAATGATGGCGATGGTAGGCCATCGCCGGAGTGGCTGAGAAAAGAGCCGCCGCTGCAACCATGACGATTAGGAGCCGCCTCATACGTGCCTCGCAGAGAAAGTAAGAAATCGATCCCTGATTATTCTTGGGCGTCCGACGCCCCGTGGACAAGTCTATCGGTACCAATCTTGCAACAAAGTAACGAACCGTGAGCAGAGCGAAGCTTTTATTCTGACCACGATAGACTTGCCGGACCAAGCCGCATAGAATCCCGCATTACATCCAAATTGCCTATTCTTCGATGCAACTTATCCAGGAAAGAGAGTCGGTGGAGCGCCACTTCGATGCTGCCCGAGAGGCGGTGCTGACCCGGCTGCGTGAGGAAGAGAAGATCAACACCGCCACGCATGCGCTGGGCCTGGTGCTCAGCATCGTGGGCTTTGAGTTGCTACTTGCCAGGGTGTTTCGTCTGGGCGACGGCTGGCAAATCTCCGGCTGCGTTACGTATGCCAGTTCTTTGGTGGCCGTCTACGCGGCTTCGACGCTCTCTCACTCTTTCCAGCAGCCGCGCTTGCGGAGGTTGTTTCGCATCCTCGATCAGGCGTTCATCTTCCTGCTCATTGCGGGCACGTTTACGCCGCTGTCGCTGACGTACTTGCGTGGCGGGGCGTGGTGGCTGTTGTTCGGCGTCGTCTGGTCGATTGCCCTGTTCGGGTTCTTTTCCAAGGCCCTCTTCGCGCACAAGGTGGATGCGGTCTCGGCGGCCTTGCACGTGACGTTGGGCTGGTTGCCCGTGCTGGCGATCAAGCCAATGCTCGGCCTGGTGCCGGGCGGGCTGCTGTGGTCGATGTTTTACGGCGGCATGTGCTACACGGTCGGCACCTTCTTCTTGATGCGTGACGAGCGTTTCCCCTATTTTCACGCCGTCTGGCACTTGCTCGTAATTGCCGGCAGCGTCTTTCACTTCTGGGGCATCTACTGGTACTGCACTGCGGCTGCCGCGCCGTCGAGTGACGCCTTTTCAATTTGGCCCTGAGCGCTTCGCCGTACTGGAAGTTGTATTACTACAGCGGAGAGTAACACTCGCGCCAACGGGCGCGGAGTTGCTCGGGCGAGGCGGTGCCGGTCGTGCCGAGTTGCTGCACGGTGATCGAGGCGACGAGATTGCCCAGTGCGGCGGCTTCGCTGGGCGACGCGCCTGACAACAAGGCCGATACCAGACCGGCCGTGGCGCTGTCGCCGGCGCCGACAATGTCGACCGGCCCCGCGACCGGGTAGCCCGGTACGTGAGTGACGGAATCCGCCGCGTCGAATCCCACAGCCAAGATGCCCGCTTCGCCGACCGTGCAAAACAGCGGCCGACCCGTATGTCGGCGCAGCGCGAGCGCCGCCTCGCGCGCGAAGGGCAGGTCGCCGGCCGCGGTCCGCTCGTCGCGGCCGAGCGCCCGTAAACACTCGGCGACGTTTGGCTTCAAGAACCCGAAGTGGAACTGGCCGATGCGCTGCCGGCTATCGACAAGCACGACCTTGTCGGGATGTGCCCGAGAAAGAGAAGCAAGATGCTCGCGAACGCCGGTGGTGATCACGCCCCAATTGTCTTCATTGACCTGATCGAGCACGATCAGTCCGTCGACTTGCCGAAAGACCTTGGTGATTTGCTCGAGCAAGCTTCGTTCAGTTTCGGGACGGGGCGGCGCGTTGTTGCGCAGGTCGATGCGGTTGAGCTCCTGCCAAACGCCCTGGTCGCCGCGGCGCATCGGCTTGGTATATGTCGGCGTCAACCGCGCGGAATCCTGCACGATATAGGCGCTATCGACCGGCAGCTTCGCGAGCTCCTTGAGCAGGTCGTATGCCTGGCCGTCGTCGCCAACGATCGTCACGGGCAGCAAGCGGCGGACACCGAGTGCCGCGAGGTTGTTCATCACCGTGCCCAGGGCGCCGGGACTGTTGCGGACGCGCGTGACCTGGTAGGCCTCGAGCCCGGTTTCAATCGACGTCTCGCCCAGCTCAGGATCGAGATCGAGATAGCGGTCGAGAAACAGGTCGCCCACCAGGCCGATCGTCAGGCGCGGCAGCGTCGAGAGAATCGCGTCGAGTCGAGTGCGGGAAATCATCGGGCTTGCTCTGGGCGATAACTTACCAGCTTCAATCTGCGCTGGCCACCGGCACTTTCTTTGCACTGCGCCCGTCGCAGGCAAACCTGCTTTCCCAGTCTCGATAATTGAGTGGAGAGAATTGTCACCATGGCCAAATACGGTTCGACTGCCAAAAAAGAGGTCAAGAAGGCTGTCAGCAAGACCAAGAAGGGAACGCAACGCAGCGGCAAAAAGAGCAAGGCCAAGAGCCGCAAGCAAGCGATTGCCATTGGTCTTTCCAAGGCCCGCAAGAAAGGCGGCAAAGTTCCCTCGAAGAAAAAGTCGTCGAAGAAGAAGTAGCTCGCTTGCCCCAGCCTACAGCCGGCAGCCGGCAGCCGGCCCAAATTTTGGTCGGCTGCGGCCTCTTCCACTCCGTCCGACCATACCGTAAACTAGGGTGGCTTTTTTACACGAGGGCGCGGAATGCCACCGAACGAACCATCTTTGTCCGCGGAGATTGGGCTGCTTGAGCGGTTGGCGGAGAGTGAACTTTCACTGACCGTCGCCGTGACGCTGTTTCCGCGTGTCGATCGCGCGAAACGCGCCGTCGAGCTGTGTATCCGCTCGGAAGTCGTGGAGTTGATCTGCAAGCGCGACGGCGATGAAGCCGTGGTGCAACCGTGGCGGCTGCGGTTCGTGCTCAACGATCCGGGAACCTGGGACGCCGACAACGATGGCGCTTTCTATCATTTGCGTCTGACCGCCGCGGCCCAGGAAAGATACGTTTCCGACAGTCAAGGCCTCATTGAAGACGTCTTCCAGTCCGTTAGCTGAGCAAGTCAAAATCGTACAGCGACTCGATCTCCTCGGCGGACTTCCGCCCGACGTTCGCAAACCGCCGATAAAGAGCGTCGACGTCGGCTACTCCTAGCGCAGCCAAGAAGCGGAACTTGTGCGCCAGCAGATCATCGAGATCGGCGGTCGTGTTGCGCGCGTGCCCGGCCGGGTACATGATGAGGCCGCTGCTGAGGTGGCCGAGCCGCTCATGTTGGATTTCAACCGTCGTGGGAATCCCGTCAGGGTATTTTGCATCGTATTCGGCACCTCCGTGGCGGAAGTCAATGCGCTCCATCAATCGCCGAGTGAGCGGGTGGAGCAGGCTCTGCTGGTCATAGTCGGCCGGCAGCAGCATCAGCTCTTTCCAGCCGGCGCGCTTGGTATCGAGCGCCTTGCGCAGCATAGTGGCAACGATGTAAACCATCGAGTGATCGGCGCTTTGTCGCGTGCGCGGATCGCGCTTGGCCGGGTCGCCAATGATGCCGAAGGCCGGCTGATAGATGCTGATGCGGACCGTGCGAAGCTGCCGTTCGTCATCCAGCAGGTCCGGATATCGCTGGAGCAAGTCAAGCAGCCCCTGGATGGCGCCGGCCGACTGGTGCTCGTACAGCCCCAGCTTGAAGTGCATGCCCAGCACGGCAAAATCGTCGCCGGACGTCGTCAGCCGCAGGTCGAAGGGGCTTTCACCGCGCTTCGCCGGCGGCTGGAACAGGCAAAATAGTGCCTCGGGGTTGCGAAAGACGTCTGCGGGACCGACGAAGTCTCGCATGGCGCGGCGCACGCTGGCGACGGCCGCCTCGGCACTGATGGCGGCCGAGGCCCCCTTCGAATCGGAAAGTTGCTTGCCGGCGCGAATGGCGCGAAACGGAACGTAGTGTGCTACCAGCAAGCCCACCGCCGACTCGATCTGATCGACGGTTGCTCCCATCATCGCGCCGTACACGACTGCGGCGGCAATCGCTCCGTGTACGACGTGGTCGATCTTGTGATCTTTGAGCGAAAAGACCTCAGCCAGCCGCCCTCGGATTTCGTCGATGAGCAGCATGGCCCGCAAAGTGGCCTGCCCGTCGAGACCCCGTTGCTGGGCGGCCGCCACCGCCACCGGATAAAAATCGTTGTGGCCGAACTCTCCCGCCGTGGCCCCGCGCGCGGGATCGTAGCCGAAGTTCGTGCCGTTGGCGTCCCACTCGCGCACGGCCGAGCAGTTCGCCAGCACCGCCTTTTCGGGCATCACCCGCACGTTTGAGGCGAAACAGGGCACTCCTTGCGGTTGCGCGTATTCCCAGGCCTCACGCCGCAGCACGTTGGGAGCGTTAGTGCCGCAAGCGATCGCCGACACGCCGCAAGCCATGCTGTCGAGATGAAAGCGCTCGACCATCCGCAGGGCGTGCTCGCCCGGCGGCGCGAACTTGCCCGCCAAAAAGTCGCTGGCATAGGTCGCCAATCGGCGCACCTGGTTTTCGTCCCGCGTGAGAACAAGCTCATTTCTTTGCGTCGTTGCCATCCATGTAATGTATCGCAATGACGTACTTTCTGCGAAACAAACCTGGCGCTACGACGTTGGCGTTCATGTAGGGTGGGACGAGCGAAGCGAGTCCCACCATTATGATCCTCATGGTGGGACTCGCGTCACTCGTCCCACCCTACGCCTGTAGGGAACGCACTCCGTGGCGTTCCGTGAACCACCAATTGACGATCCATCGGTGCGCAACGGAACGCCACGGAGTGCGTTCCCTACAGACGCCAACCCGAACGCTTGGCTTTGATAAAGCACTACGGTTGGTTGGAAATACTGCGGACAAACTCAAAACGCCCGTGGTGGACGATGCTGCCGGAAAGCGTGCGCAGAGTGCTGTCGCCGTTGACGTCGAACGACCAGCGGCCCAAGGCACCGCCGTCGAAATTCCGCAACGAAAGACAGGCGTTGATAATCGCCTGCCGGTCTTTCTTGCCGGCCCGCTCGATCGCCGCCAAAGCCACCTTGGCCGCTTCGTAGCCGTAGACGGCATAGGCTTCGGGCATTTTGCCGTAGCGTGTTTGATATTTCTCCACGAAGCGGCGGCCGGCGCCGGTAAGATGCTGCGGAGGCAAACCGGCAAACGTCAGATAGCAGCGGTCATTGAGGTTTTCAGCGCCGGCGGAACGAATGAACGCCTCTTCCATACACGCGTCGGGAACCATCAGCTTGCATTTCAGACCGACGGCCGCCATGTCCTTGGCCAACTGCCCGCCTTTCGATTGCGTCGTGCCGCCAAAGTAAACGAGGTCGGGCCGCAGTTTCTTGATCGAGGTCATCAGCGATTTGAATTCCTGCGCCCTGGCGTCAATGCTCTCGTGGCCGAGCACCGTCATACCCAGTTCGCGTGCGCGTTCATCGAAGAGCGTGGCGATACCGCGCCCATAGACTTCGGTGTCGTCCAGAATGTACACACGCCGCGCCCCCAAGTCATAGGCCCAGTCGGCGCCGAGCGGTCCTTGCAAATCGTCGGTCGGCACAACTCGCGCAAACGTGTTCCGTCCGGTGGGGCGGTAAATGTCGGGCTCACCCGGGTCTCCGCGGCCCGCCTTGGTCAATCCCGGCCAGGTGTTGATTGGGCTGAGCATCAGCAAGCCGGCCCCATTTAAGCTGGGCAGCGAAATCTTCGCGGCGCCCGAATTGTAGGTGCCCAGGTAGATCATCACATCGGGATCGAGCACGGCGCGCTCGGCGTTCGCAATCTCCGCTTCGGCTGTCCACTGACCAGCGGCGGCCGTGGCGTCGTCCCAATCGGCGTATTCGATGCGAAAGCCGCCCGATTGCCCTTCGGCTTCTTCGAGAGCCAGGCGGATGCCACCCACGATCGAATCGGTTTGCGACTTGATGCTGCCCGTGCGAGGTAAACTCGAAACGATCTTGATGACGCCCGGCCTGCCGCCGCTTGTTGAAAATCCGGCCAACGGGGCCAGCACGAGCCCGACCAAAATTACAATGATCCAAGGAGGGAGGCGCATTGACCTGAAAGTCAGGCTTGGGTTAGCGATCAAACAATCCGCCGGGCCGGGGTTGATAGACGCGATAGTCGCGGGGGACATACGTGCCGAAGGTACGTCCGCCTCCCGAGCGACGCAAGCCATACTGTGCGTAACGCGTATAGCCGCCGTAATAGGGGTTGTTGTTGACCGGCGTCTGCGGCAAATAGGTCAGTCCGCCGTTGACGAGTCCGTTCCAGGGTTGCAGGACCGGGCCCACGTAAGGCCGCCCCAGGTAGCCTCCAAGCGGATAACCTCCATACTGCCAACCGTAGTTCTGCTGCGAATAGACTCCTCCGTATCCACCGCTGGCGAGCGGTTGTGCGCCAAAGGTCACGGGATAGAGGCTGCCGCCGTAAACGTAGGAGACTTGGGCATCGGCGTGAGAAGCCACCAAGAATGAACCGGAGACAACCGCCGCCAGAACAACTGCAGTTCGCATGACACACCTCAGGAGGCAACCGGGTAGCGGCCTCGCCATGACGCCGCCTTTGAACGATTCTAGGTGCGTCCACCGTTGTGGCGCTGTCTCGCCCCCCCACCTTTCCAAGAATTAACGCAATTCTTCATGCTCCCCACTCGCCCGCACCCGTCGGCACGGAGAATTGCGGGGCTGGCGGGTGGAGGTTATTCTGGAGCATGGCTTCGGAAGCGGCACCGTCGTTCGAGCACCTGTTTGGCGAAGATGTCGTCATCGACCTGAGCAGTCCCTATGTTTATCTGGGCCGACTGGTCGAAGCGCGGGGCGATTTTTTGCTGCTCTCCAACGCTGATGCTCACGATTTGCGCGATACCGCCACGACGCGTGAAAAATACGTGCTGGCCGCTCGCGGACATGGCATTAACGCCAATCGGCGTTGGGTGTGGGTCAGTCGCAACGAGATCGTAGGCATTTCCCGCCTGGATGACGTGTTGACCGAGTGATGCGGGCCGCGGTCGCCGTGCGGCTGTCCGACGTGCAGGCAATGCCATTGGAACCAAGACCATTCACCTGATCGAACCATAGGCCGCCGGCTGCGTAAATGAGCAAAACGGAACGACGCGAGATCCATTACAGCGGATGGGTGCAGGGCGTCGGCTTTCGGTATACGACCCAGGAGATTGCCCAGAGATTCAAGGTAAGCGGCTTCGTTGAAAATCTGCCCGACAGTCGTGTGCAAGTCGTCGTCGAGGGCGAAGCCGGCGAGCTTGATCGTTTTCTCGCCGCCGTCGAACAACAACTTAAGCGCCATATTCGCAACGTGGACGTGAAGCACCGCGAGGCGACCGGTGAATTCGACCGTTTCGTTATCCGACACTAGATTCTTGTAACGCCCCCCAAACCAAAACCAAAACTGACTATCGCATGTTGCTGGCTGACGCAAATCTCGACCAACTCTTGCGGCTTTGGAACCGCATTGATCCCGCCCTGCAAATCGTCGTGGTAGGTACGGTGGTGCTGGGTGCATTTTTCCTTTTTTACCAACTGCTGCGACTGGTTTTTCCTAAGGTAATGGCCATCGCCCGCACGACGGCCAAAGAGGGTTGGGCGCATCCCTTGTTCTGGGTCGAAATGGTTGCCGGCGGGGCGCTGTTGTGGCTGTTCGTATTTCTGCCGTACAACACGTTCGGCGAAGACGTGAAGATGCTGAAAGACACCGGCTTGAAGCTGATCACGTTGTTTTCAATCGTGCTTTCGGTTTGGGCGGCCAGCGTGACCATTGCCGACGAGCTGGAAGGCCGTACGGCGTTGACGCTGCTATCGAAGCCGATCGGCCGCCGACAATTCGTGTTCGGCAAGTTCCTGGGTGTGCTGGCGCCGGCCTTCACGATGTTTGTCATTTTAGGCGTGTTGTTTCTGGAAGGGGTGAGCTACAAAGTCAGCTATGACGCTCGAGAGACATCGAACCCGACGCCCACCGCCGAACAGAAACGGGCTGAGCTGGTGCAGGTGACGCCCGGCCTCGCCTTGGCATTTATGGAAACGGCGGTGCTCACGTCGATCGCCATCGCCATCTCGACCCGTTGGCCGATGCTGCCGAACCTGATGACCTGCTTTGCGATTTACGTGCTGGGGCACCTAGCGCCGCTGTTGGTGCAGTCGTCGCTGGGCAAGATACCGCTGGTGACGTTTGTCGGCCGGTTATTGGCCACGCTTCTGCCGGCCCTCGATTTTTTCAGCTCCGATGCGCCCATCGCCGCCGACCGGCTGATTCCGCTGCCGTATCTGGGCCACGCGCTCGTCTATTCGCTGATCTACATTACCATCGCCATGCTGGCCGCGCTGTTGTCGTTTGAAGATCGCGACTTAGCATGATTGCGACCTGGGCATGACCGTGGGTTGTGACTCTCGCCACAGGTGAGCGGAAGACGTGAGCGTCCCCTAGTTTCTGTTGGCCGCGACGCGCCTCAACTTCCGTCCAACGTGAATCGGAGACACTACCGGGACGCTGACGGCTCCCGCTCAACATCGTCTGGCTTCAGCGGCAAGGAAACGGAAATCGTTGTTCCGAAACCTGCTTGGCTGACAATCTGGGCCCGCCCTCCCAATAGGTCGGCGCGCTTGCGAATTCCCTTCAGACCAAAACGATCGTCCATGACGTTGGCCGGATCGAAGCCCTGGCCCCAGTCGCTGATTTCCAGGTAGATATGGTGGCCGCGCTCCTGCAGCCGCACCCGGGCCTTCGCCGACTTGCTGTGCCGTTTGACGTTGGTCAGGGCCTCCTGGGCAATCCGGAACAGTGTGCCTTCCAGCAACGAATCGAGACGGTCGAAGTTGACCTGGTGGTCGTACTCGATATCCAGTTCACCGGGCGAAGCTTGTTCAGCCACCAGGAATGAAATCGCCGAGACGATGCCTTCGTCATCGAGAATCTGTGGTCGAAGCCCGCTCATCACGCGGCGCCCCTCAACAACGGATCTCCGCACCAGGTGCCGGGCCAGCTCCAGCGAGTTTTGCCCGCGTTTTGAAATCTGTGGCTCGGTCGTCAGGCAATCGAGGTGCATCAAGCTGGCCGACATGTATTGCACCAGTCCGTCGTGAATT
The DNA here is from genome assembly GCA_035694685.1 of Pirellulales bacterium. Classification (GTDB taxonomy): domain Bacteria; phylum Planctomycetota; class Planctomycetia; order Pirellulales; family JAICIG01; genus DASSFG01. The sequence continues at coordinate 9,903 of DASSFG010000896.1, read as the reverse complement.
TCGCAGGACATCAGTTGCCGGTCGTGTTCGTGCGCGCGGATCAAATGCCTGAGAAAGGTTTGCTCCGATTGCAACCGCTCTTCCGCTTGCTTTCGCTCGTTGATGTCCGTCGAGATGCCACACAGGGCATAGCGCGATTCGCGGGCGTCGGGCAAGGGAAACTTGACCGAAAGGTAAGTCCGCTGTACTCCCCCGACCGGCACGGTTTCTTCGAATTGGTACGCCTGGCCGCTGCGCAAAACCTGGCGGTCGTTCTTTTCCAGTTGTTCGGCGGTGGCCCCGTCGAAGAGCTCGTGATCGGCGCGGCCGACGACGGCCTCGCTAGGCAACTGAAAGGCGTCTTCGAAAGCACGGTTGACCAGCATGTATCTGCCGGCCGAATCTTTGAGATAGACGACGGCCGGCGTGTTCTCGAGGATCGACACGAACCGTTGCTCCGTTTCTCGCAGGGCAATGAGCGCTCGCTTCTGCAGGGTCACGTCGCGAAAGATCAGCAAGGCCCCATAGCGCGTACCCTCGCCGTCGATGAGCGGCCGCGCGCTCACTTGCAACCAGATGGCCTGCAATTCGGTTTCCTGCAAGAAGAGGATCTCTTCGCCGCCCACGCTCTCACCGCGCAGGGCCTTGAGCAGCGGATGCTGATCGGCGGGATAGGGTCCGCTGCCGTCGGGCAAATACGCAGCGCCCGACCAGCGTTGCTGAAAGCCGTCGGCGTTGCCCGGACGGACGCCGAACGTCTTGGCTGCCGCCGGATTGATACGGGTCAGCCGACCTTGGCGATCGGCGATCACCACTCCCACGTCCATGCTGTCGAGCACGAGCTCGAGCAAACGGCGTTCTTCTTGGCGGGCGCGCTCGGCTTCGAGCCGTTGAGCCGCTTCGCGCCGCAGCACTTCATTGGCCTGCTCGAGGTCACGGGTACGTTCCGCCACACGCATTTCCAACTCGTCATTGGCCCGTTCGAGCGATTCTTGAACTGCCTTCAGCTCGTCGACGTTCGCCGCCGCTCCGGCGACTGCCACAATTTCCCCTGTACGCCAGACCGGCCCCAGCAGGCACGAATACCAACTCCAATCGCCGTCGGTGTTGGCGGCGCGAATCTCGTAGCGCTGCGGTTCGCCCGTGGCATAAATCCGCTCAATCGTGTCGCGAAACCGGGCCTGATGGTCGGGCCAGACGTAATCGTAGGCGCTGGCGCCCAGCAGCTCGCTGATCTTAAAGTCGTCGCGGACGCGATTTAAATAGAGAAAACGCCCTTGGCGGTCGAGCATGTAGACCGTGTCGGGCACGTAGGAGAGCATGCTCAGTAGCTCATCGCGGCCGGCCTCGCTCTCGCGTTGGCGCTCCAGCAAACGCTCAAGCTCATCGACCCGCTGCCGTAACGACTCGAGCTCTTCCTCAGCACTCATAGTGGTAGGACGATCGGCTGACATGCCGCGACGGTTCCCATGACGAAATGAACGCGGATCTGATCGTACAAGCTAGAGTCAGTCTTCGGCAAGCCTGCCGATGTCACGGCCCCTTCCACTGGGGCGGAGCGATCTTTGGAGTGCGGCGATTTATCGCCGCTTTGACTTGCGGCGGACCCGCTTTCTTTTGGTGCGTCCGACCGGCGACCAAGAACTGGCACGACGAAAGGTCGCTCCGCGACCGACAAAAGCGGCGATAAATCGCCGCACTCCAAAGGCTGGTGATGCCGCGCAGGGAACGATTCTCCAGATGTGTAGAACAACGAGGGCATTGCCTCGATTACGGTTCGCCGCTCGCAATCGACCAGCCGGCATCTTACAATGCCTCGCCAGGAGCCCGGAAATTCCAATTTTAGTTTCTTTATGGCACGGATTATTTCTTTCGTCCTGTTGGTGGCCATCTTGGTGGTGATGGGCGCCCTGTTCTTTGAGGTGATGGCCGGCTTCTTCGTGCCGCTGTTTTTGGCCGTGCTGCTGGTCGTTGTGTTTCGCCCGGTGCATCAATGGATCGTGGTTCGCTCGCGCGGCCGTGAGCGGTTGGCGGCCGGACTGACCACGCTTGCCATTCTGGCAATCGTCATGGCGCCTTTGCTGCTGGTGCTCGTTCAAGCTGGATTCGAGGCGAGCTCCATTGCCCAGCATTGGAACTCGGCGGCCATAAAAGACCGGCTGGCCGCGTTGCGCGACAAAACCGGCCTGGCACTTCCTCCACCGGCCATTCTCGATCGGCTGGAGCGTGTCGAAGCCCTGCTCGACGAATGTGAAACCGACCACGTTGACGCGTGTCTGCCGCCGTTGCGGCGTGCGGTCGCCGACCTCTGCCGGGCAGTCGACGACGAGCTGAACCCGTCGGCCCATGCTCCCACCTGGGCCGCCACGAATGATGCCGAGCGGCTGGCGTTGGATCGTGACGAACTTTCGGCCGCGGCCCAAATGGACGATCCCAACGAATGCCTGGCCGCGGTCGGGCGGCGGTTCGACGCGCTGCGCGCCGACCTGTTGGGCAGTCCGTGGAAAGTATGGCTCAAGCGGCAGGTGAATCCGTCGGAAGAGCAACTCGCGGCGTGGCGCACGCGGGCACGCGAGTTTGCCGACTCGCTGGCGGTCGGCGGGGCCCAATACGCAGGGAACGTATTGCCCGATTTGCTGATCGGTGTGGCGGTGATGATCGTGGCCCTGTACTACTTCCTGGCCGACGGTCCGGCCATGATCAAATCGTTCATGAGGTTATCGCCATTGGATGATCGATACGAGGAGCAGCTCCTGCGGGAGTTCTCCACGGTCAGCCGTGCAGTCGTGGTGGCCACGCTGCTCTCGGCGGTGGTCCAGGGGCTGCTGGCGGGAGTCGGCTACCTGTTTGCCGGGCTCGGATCGGTAGCGCTTCTGACCATGTTGACCATGCTCTTTTCATTGGTGCCTTTCGTTGGCGGCACAGCCGTGTGGGTTCCCTGCTGCCTGTGGCTTTTTCTCGAAGGGAGGATTCCGGCGGCGGTGCTCTTGGCGCTCTATTGCATCATCGTCGTTTCCATGTCGGACAACGTGATCAAGCCGTTGGTATTGCAAGGGCAGTCGAATCTGCATCCGCTACTGGCCTTGTTGAGCGTGTTGGGGGGCGTGAAGGCGCTCGGCCCAATCGGCGTCGTCGTCGGCCCGATGGTCGTTGCCTTCTTGCAAGCGCTGCTGAAGATGGTGCAAATCGAGCTCGACCACTTAAGCGGTACGAAGGCAGAGCCGCCGGGGTAAGCCGCGCCACCGCCGGCAACGCCGGGTTGCCCGCCGCCACCAACCGCTGGCACATGGCGACTAGCGGCGTTTCGCCGTATAATAATTGGCGCGGTCGGTCGCTTGTTCCAGCAAGATGCAGGTTATGCCAATTTCTCTCACCGGTGTGGTGCGTGGCAATACAATTGAGTTTCAGGGCGGGCTAGGGCTGCCCGAGGGTCAGGTCGTAACCGTCACTTTCCAGGCCGTCTCTGGCGCTCAGCCGGATACCAATGAGCAGTTGGCCGCAACGTTTCTGAAACTCGTCGAGGAATGGAAAAACGCAACTGGTCACCTATCGAACATCTCGCAAAAGGTGAAACATCCCGCGTACCAGGCGATCATTGCTATGGGGAAGCCTGTTGTTCCCTTGATCCTGCGCGAATTGGAAGCGGAGCCGAACGATTGGTTTGTGGCCCTGACGCGAATCACGGGCGAAGATCCCGTCCCCGAAGTCTCTTATGGCGTCGTGAATCAGATGACGAGCGCCTGGCTTCGCTGGGGCAAGAGCCAAGGTTATGTCTGGTAAACGGCGCCGGAGATCCAAAACGCCGGTTCGGACCCGCCCACTGAGCGATTTTTGTCCTCGTCTCACGCTGCCTGTTTTTGCTTCTGCTTGGGGCGACGCGTGTCTTTCCAGCGGCGGTGAATCCACCAGTATTGCTCCGGCGCAGCACGGATCGCGCGCTCCAGTTCGCTCGTGTACCATTGAGTCAGCCGTGGCACGCTCGCGACATGCTCTTCGCCGCTGCGCGGATCGGCCACCGATTGAATGATCATGTCATAGTGTAACGGGCGATTTTTCCGCCGAGCATAGCCGACCACCAGCGGTGCATCGTGGCTCAAGGCAAACAACGCAATGGCTTTGTGCGTCGACGCCGGCCTGCCGAAGAACTCCACCCAGCAGCCGCGGCTGCCGGCGTACTGGTCGGCCAAAAAACTCATCATCTGCCCGCGAGCGAGCACCTCGACGATCTGATCGTAGCCGCCGTCCTTGGGAATCATGTGCTGTCCCGTGCGACTGCGAAAACGATTCAGAAACGAATCGACGTAAGCGTTGTCAATGGTGCGGGCCACGGTGTAGGTGGGAAAGCCCAAAATGCCAAGCAAATAGCCGGCCATTTCAAAATTGCCGAAATGCGCCGAGACGACGACAATCGGGCGGTCGCCCAGGCCCAGCCGCGTGAGCGTGTCGGCATTGTGCAAGGTCAAAAAGTTGCGCCAGTTCGTTTCATGGATTTTCCGCGGCGCGTGAGCGATTTCCACGACGAGCGTAAATAAGTGGTTCCACATCCGCCAGGCAATCCGGCGACGCTCGTGCGGCGACTTTTCGGGAAAGGCAAGCCGCAGGTTGTCATCGACCACGGTCCGTCGCACTTTCAAGACGTCGGCAAACAGCGTGGCCAGCAGTGCCGCGACGACCTGGCACGTTTCCATGCGTAGGGCCTGCAGCACGCAAATAAACGTGCGCACCACCAGATAAGCCGGGTAATCGACTACTCGCCGCACCGCTGCGCTCCTTCGCTGATTATGGGCGTCGTTTCGGGCCGCCTATTTTGCCACGCCCGGCCCCCAGACACCAGAGCGGTTCTTGAGTGTTAAGGCGAATACAGCGGGCTCAAATCAGCGGGTCGCCGGCACTTACTTCGCCGCCGTTGGCGCGCAGAATGGCGAGGGCTTCGTCGTAGCGGTCGTCGGTGCGGACGGTGATGATTACCCGACCGGCCCGGACTTGCTGTTCGTATTCTTTGGCGTGTTCGCGGGGCAGGCCGGCGGCGACGAGAGTGCCGATGATGCCGCCGGCCGCCGCGCCCGCAATGGCGCCTGCAAAGAGTCCGCTAAAAATGCCGCCCAATACCAGCTCTCCAATGGCGGGCAGCAACTCCACTTCAATGCCAATGGCCCACAAACCTCCCAATCCGGCGCCGGTAAGAATACCACCTAAGGCGCCGTCGGCCGTGCGTTTCTCATCGTCGCTCGGCTCGGAGGCAATTTGTGTGACCTCGACCTTCCGCGCGATCAAGCCGATCTGCTTCTCGATGAAGCCGGCCTCGCGCAACTCCTCAACGGCTTGTTGAGCCATACGCACTTTGTCAAAAATACCGACCGCCACCGTGTGGTGAACCGTAGACACGATTTTGACTCCAATCCAGCCCCTGGGTGCGAGAGGGGCTTATAGAAAATGGCCTGGGCACGTAGAAGGGGGGACTTGATGCAATCATTATACCACGCCGACGGTCGTTTGTTTACTGCGGACTTTTGCTACGAAAAAGGGGTCGGGAGGGTCGGGAGTTTTGATCCGTGGAAATCCCTAGTGCTTTGAGGCTGCGGGAACTCCCGACCCCTTTTTCGTAGCAAAGCCGTTTACTGGGCGTCGCGCGCTGCCGCGCTCGTGAGGCCGGCCAACAAGAAAAACATCATGTTGACCATGGGGATGATGGCCAAATCCTGGAACATGCCGTTGCACAAATAGCTCGCGAAAGTAGCCATAAAAAACAGGCCGAATTGCCGTCGCCAGAGCGGCGCAGGCGAATGCCACAGTTTCCAGGCGTCGGCCAGCCAGTAACCCACCAACATGGTAAACAAGCAGGTTCCCACCAGGCCCGTTTCCGTGAGCAGGCCCAGAAATACGTTGTGCTGCACGTAGCGGCGCGACGTATCGAGGGGAAAATCAGAGGACCGGTCTTCGAGCGCCTCAACGAACTTCTCGCGGTAATGTCCGAATCCGCAACCGAACACAGGCCGATCGAGGAACATCCTCCAGGCAACGATGGCCAAAACGGGACGCAGCTTGGCCGATTCCTTCGCTTCTTGACTGCTTTGCCCCTCGTCACGTTTGAACTGCATGAGCCTTTCCCACTGCAGGGCACCGACCACGCAAGCCACCAGCAGAGTCGCCGTGACGACCGGCGCGCGAAAATGACGCGGCAATACGAACCCGGCGACGACCAACGACATGGTTAATCCGCCCAACCACACGCAACGCGTGAGTGTGGCGTAAAGCCCAGCGACAAACAGACCCATGCCGGCAATCAGCAGCGAGCGACCCAGCGAGTGCAATCGCGGCCACCACATCCACGCGGCGCACATGGCGACGGCGAGAACGTAACCGTTGCCGGCGGGGTTCATCAGCGGACCTCGGGCACGCCCCAGGAATTCCAACTCGTTACCGGAGGCGATGTAGCTTGGAAAGATGAACTGTCGATAATGTGTCACCTCGGCTATGCCCGTGGCCGCGAGGTAGACGCCCATGAGGGCCAAAAAGCCAAAGATCAGCCGCGCCAGCGGTTCCGACAGGTGCGCCTGCCGCGCCAGCCAGTACATGCCCGAGGGCATGAGATAGTAGAACAACAGCTTCGAGGCGGGCAGGTTGCCTTGATATCTCCAGTCGTGCGCCAGCGTGCTCAACGCGAGGTCGCCGATCAGCAGAGCCAGTACGACCTCGGCCTTGCCCCAGGGCCGATTCGCGGTCAGGCCGAACCTCTGGCATAAAAGACACTGCCCGATGACCAGCAGGAACAGAAGCCGGTCGGCGGTGAGCGGGATGAATCCGGTTTCCAAGTGAAAGAAGCGGTAGCCGAAGCAGGTTCCGGCGAGCAAGACGGTCAGTGCACCGCACAACGGCCCGCCGCGCAGTAGGATCGCGGCCGCCCAGATTAGTATGGCCAGCGCTGCTACGGCAAATATCAAGTTCATGCCCAGGGCCTCACCGCGCGAGCACCATCAACGAGCGGCCGCCGAGCACGCGAACCGCCAGATCGCGATTTGCCCTGAGCAGCCCTTGCCGCAACAGGGCGAGCACCTTCTGCCGCATCGGCTTGCCGCGCAGAATCAGCGGCTGCTCGGGATAAAACCAGTCGAGCACTTCATAGCCGGTGTCGCGGAGGGCGGCCAACGCCGTGTCTTTGGTGAAGTAATGAATGTGGCCCACACTGGTCCGCAGGTCGAGAATTGGATAGCTCCTCCAGACGGCGTATGCGGACAGGTCGAGCGGAATGTGGAAAATCGTGTGGCGGCTGCGGGGCTTCAGCCTACGTAGGAACCCATAGTAGTCGTCGAGATGTTCAATGAGGTCGATCACAAGCAGCAAATCGAAGGCGAGGTCGTGTTCGGCGAGCAAATCGGCCTGCCGAAATTGCAGTCGCGAGTTGGCCCGCTCGATCGCCAGCCGGTGCGCCTGGGGTGAGATGTCGTAACCCCAAAAGCGGCAGTGGTCGGGCAACCGCTTCTGGAGTTGAGCCAAAACCTCTCCCGCGCCGCAACCCACCTCGCAAATCGTCGTCGGCGTCATGCCGTGCCGAGCGAGCATGTCCAGAATCTTCTCGGCCTTCCAGGGCGAGTCTTCGACGTGCCAGGTGGGATTGCGCTCGAGGTAAGCGCCATCGGTATATCGATGGCCAGCCTCACTATCCACACATACAAACGACATAGCAGTCTCGCAATTCTACTTAGCGACGACCCATGTCGCCTTAGCGCTTTTAGCAGGAACAGGGCGTCGATCGCTAGCTACGCGGTGGCGGAGCAGAATAGAACCTCTGCGGCGCATTTGCTTGACAAAAAAAGCCAGCCTGCTAGCATCGGATTGTCTCGGTCGGAAGGTAGGACCGAAACACGGAGAACAGGTCCGAAGAGGGACCAATCTGGCAGCGATCAACGCCCGCGCGGTAATTCCGCGCGGTTTTTTTTTCGCCAAGTTTTTTCGCCAAGGCGCCAGAGCAAAGCTGATGACGGATTTTGAACCTACAGCGACGGTGACCCCATGGCCCGAAACGGAATAACATCGCTTGAATTACCGGCGGATTGTGAACGGCGCTCGCGCGCAGCGGCGGGAGCGACTTCGCCGTATTTGACCGGTACTGAGCACCCGGTGCCGGCCCGCCTGGCACATGCCATTGCTCTCTTATTGGAAAGCTATAATTATGCGCAGGACGTGGGCTGCTCGGTTTGGGAATTTGCTCTCGAGATCGACGCTTTTGAGGCCCTCGGCCTGACGGCGAGCGATTGGCGCTGGCTTTGCTACAAGGGCTTCGTCGACCACGCTCAGGAACGCACGCGGTTCGATGAGAAGGAGCGGAGCTTCCGTCACCGAGGCGTTTTGCGGCTGACCTGCCGCACCTGTTTCATTCTGACCAACGCGGGCGAACAGTTCGCCCGACAACTGCTGACCCACGGCGCCGCTCCCAGCGCTCCCGTCAATCTTCCGGAGGTTTGCTCGACCGAACGGCTGAAATGCGATCTGAACGGTACTTCACAGACCGCGCCGACCTGGGACCGCGACCGGCAACAATTGCGCTTGGGCGGCGCCATCGTCAAGGAGTTTAAGCTGCCCGCTCCGAACCAGGAAACGATTTTGGCGGCGTTCCAAGAGGAAAACTGGCCGCCCCGGATTGACGACCCGCTTTCGCCACATGGCGAAGTCGACCCTAAGCGGCGGCTGCACGATACGATTACCTCGCTCAATCGCAATCAAAAGCAACCGCTCATCCGTTTCTTGGGCGACGGCAGCGGTCAGGGTGTTCGCTGGGAATTCGTCCCTCGCGCCCAATCGAACGGCAAGCATTGACGCGCGCTCCACCACGCCGCCGGTAGGCTTCCACATCGCGGCACGAATATCATCCGAGCGCATTGACGTCGGGCACGCCCCGTGCCTCGCGGATCCTTCGCCGCGCGGCGGATCGGCGCAAGGGGATCAATCATCCGTCTGAGATTGGAACGATGTGGCAAGGTTCCGGATGGCATCGCGATCTGCCGGACCACCGCGACTTCACGCTGCGGCACGAGATCGTTTCGGCGGCGACGGCGCGACTTGCCGCGCTCGACGGCCAGCGTCCCGACAAAGTCGACTGGCGTGATTACTTTCCGCCGGTCGAACGGCAACGACCGTTGGCGGCCAGCAGCGTCGAAGCCTGTGTTGGCATGGTGCTTTACTTCGAGCGCCGCGCGCACGGCCGGCAGTTGGAGCCCTCGCGGCTGTTCGTCTATAAGAACGCGCGGCGGTTATTGCGGTGGACAGGCGACTGCGGCGCCACGTTGCGATCGACGCTGAAGGCCATTCGCCGTTTCGGCCTGCCGCCGCAAAGCTTGTGGCCCGATTGCCTTGAAAATCTAGACCGCGAGCCCGACGCCTTCGCCTATAGCTATGAGGAGGAGACGCGACGGATGACATACGTGCGCATCGATGCGCGTAACGTGCCTGGTGCGGTGGTGCTGGAGTCGGCCTGCTCGCTGCTGGCCGGCGGCTTCTGTTTTGTGCTGGGTTTTCCGCTCAACGGTGTGGTCGGCGGCTCAGCCATGCTCTCTTATCCCACGCTGCTCGACTCGTCGCACGGCGGCCAGGCGGTGGTGGCCGTGGGTTATGACGATCGCCTGCGCATTCGCTCCGATAAGGGAGCTTTGCTGGTGCGCAATTCCTGGGGCGCCGACTGGGGCGAGGCGGGCTACGGTTGGCTACCTTACGCCTACGTGCGCGACGGACTGGCGGCCGATCTGTGGACAGTCGTGCAACCCGCTTGGCTTGAGTCGGGCGAATTCCGCCGTCCGGAAATGGCCGCGTCTCTTACGGCTGACGAGTGAGCGGAGCCGAATGCAGGGCGGATAGCAATTGCCAGTGCTCTGTCATTCGTCGATTGATGGATGCTGGCATTACCGTAGGGTGGGACGAGCGAAGCGAGTC
>DASSFG010000895.1:0-20274 GCA_035694685.1 Pirellulales bacterium | reverse complement strand
CACGGTCCACACCAGGTCGCCCAGAAGTCGATGAGCACGACTTTGCCGCGATACCCCGCCCAGTCAAACGTTTCGCCGGCCGCCGTCTTGCCCGACAAGTCAAGCTCGTTGCCAACCAGGCCAAGTCGTCGCGCCGTTCCTTCCAGGCTGCTGGCGTAGGCGGCGAATGGCTTGGCGGTGGCCACGACGGTCGCCAGCCGCTTCAATGCTTCGGCCGACCATGACGGGCTGTCTGAGTACTCGAGCAGGCGTGCTGCATTGGCGACCAACGTGACGTCGGCTTGCTCCAGACCATGTTTGGCCTTTTCTTTTAGCGCCGTCTCGAGATCGCCGACCAACGCTTCGCGATCGCCTTGCGGTAACGTCGACAATCCGTTCAGCCGCGGTTCGAGTACTGCCAGCCGGGCGGTGGCGTAGGCCGCTGAAGAGGCGTCGGGCTTAAGAGCCAGGATTTTTTCGGCGGCGGAGGCGATGGCCGCCGGACCTTTGCTACGGTGCGACATCATCTCTGGCACCGTTCGCGGCCGGAAGTCGCGCAGCCCGCGGACGAAGGCCAGCAGCGCGTCGACGTCGCCGTCGGGCACCGCATACCGGTCCACCGGGGCCTCCACCGCCGGCAACGTTTCGAGTTTCTTCGTTTCGATGGCCCAGACTTCGTTGCGCCCGTTGTCGCGCAGGTCGAACGCCAGCCACTTGCCGTCGGCCGACCAGGCGGGCATGGTGTAAGGCCCGGCGGCGATGCGCTTCACTTTGCCGCTCTCGACGTCGAGCAGCCACAGTCCTGCGTTGTCGGTGCCGCCGAAACCGGCATTTGAGCATGCCAGAGTGGAACTCGCGAGCGAACCGCTGCGAAAACCGTTCGCCAGCCAAAGCCAAACTTGCCAGCCAACGTCAACGCGAGTTGGCGGCGCTCGAACGTTTGGCCGGCTTCATCGAGCGGCGGGTCGAAGCGGGTTGCACCGCTCGCCGCTCGGGCGCGACGCGGACCGCCGCCTCCTGCGGTTCGTATTCTTGCTCCGCGCCGGACTCGGAATGGCCGGCAGCCGTGGGCGGCAGCACCGCGGGCGCCGTAGGACCAGTCGAGCCGAGCAGCATGGCCTGACCAACTGGTCCAGGCGGCGGAGCATAGCGCGGGTGCCGGCAATTCTTGTGTTGGGCCTTGGCGGCCGTCAGATAGGGGTTAAAGCGGAAGCTACCCCAAAACAGCAAGTTGCCCTTGCCGATCACGTTGAAGCGCCAGTTGGCGCCCCAGTAGTAACCACGCGGGTAATATGGGCAACGTCGCACGTAGGTGTGTGGCGGGTAATAGATGCGGTTCGTGATCGGTACGCGAAACGCCTGCGGCGTGAGCACCCACGACAAGCCGGCCGGGTAGGGCGTATAGGGCAGGCTTGCCCTTTGTTCCTCCTGGGTTTTCAGTGTCTCGTCCGCCGATTCTTCTGGCTCCGGCGTGGCCAGCGACTCTTCTTCGACCGCTGGCTCCTCGCCGTATTGATCCGCCGCGACGGCGGCCGCTGAAAGAAAAACTGCCCATTGCAAGGCCGATATCAGAAGCGATGCGACGAAGCGATTCACATTCATAGGTCATCTCACAAGAACCGCAGAGGCGTGTAGTGCCGGAATCGACTTTGCGGGGCATGAATATTTGGAGAAGTTCAGCGAACCGGCAAAGTCGCCCTCGGCTTTCCTAGCCTATGACCGTTGCCCTGCCGTGGTTTTCGGTCACTAGGGCGACGCGGTATAATGGGCTGTCGGACTAGAACCTTCCTACTGGCACGCCCGCCAGAATTATGCGAACTGCGCACCATCCGCGTCTTCACCGCCCTCGCTCGGCCCTGTATCCAATCCGGCGTGCCATTCTGAGCGGGCTGGGAGTCGTGCTGCCACCCTTGTTGACGGTGGTCATTTTTCTGTGGGTCGCCGGCACGATCAAGCAGTATGCCTTGGAACCCGTCACCGTGGGCACGCGCAACGTGCTGGCCTGGTATTGGGCCCGCGAAGATGCCGCGCAACTCGCCGATCCGGCCGTGGCCAAACAGGTGCTGAATCAGTCGCCCGAACTCGACCTGCCATCCGGCGCGCGGTACGTGCGCTTGCGCTCCGGCACCTACGTGCCGCTGGAGGTCAAAGAGTTGCTCGTGCGCGACGACCCCGAAGGCGTCATCGCCAGCGGCAACCCGCGGCAAGTTTATCTCCGCTACGTCGAGCTGCGCTACATGCAGCCGCACATCTTCATTCCGCTTTTCCTGCTGCTGTTCGTGGTTGTGCTGTACTTGCTGGGCAAGTTTCTCGGGGCGGGCATCGGCCGCATGTTCTGGAACATCGTCGAGCGCGGCATTCACCGCCTGCCGTTGGTGCGCAACGTTTACGATTCGGTCAAGCAAATGACCGACTTCATGTTCAACGAACGTGAGCTGGGTTACAAACGGGTGGTGGCCGTCGAGTATCCGCGCAAGGGCGTATGGGCGCTGGGCTTTGTCACCGGGGAGAGCCTGTCCGACATCCGCTCGGCGACCGGCGAGCCGATGATCTCGCTGATGATTCCCTCGTCGCCCATGTCGGTGACCGGTTACATCGTAACGGTGCCCAAAAGCGAGACGATCGACCTCGACCTGACGATCGACCAGGCATTGCAATTCCTCATCAGTTGCGGCGTGGTCGTGCCGCCGCACCAGTTGCCGAGGGCCGACTCGGTGGAAGCGGCCCGCTCATGAGCACCGCCCGTCGTTTACGGCTGGGAACGCGGGCCAGCCCGTTGGCACGCTGGCAGGCCGATTGGGTCGCCGGCGAGTTGCGTCGCCTCGGACACGAAGTCGCTCTCGTGCCCCTCTCGACCCAAGGCGACCAGGAGCGTGCCGCACCTTTGGGCGCCATTGGCGGACAGGGTGTGTTTACCAAAGAGCTCGAGCGGGCCCTGTTGCGAAATGAAATCGACCTGGCCGTTCACAGTCTGAAAGACCTGCCTACCGAAACGGTCGAAGGCTTGGAACTGGGCGCCGTTCCGCCGCGGGCGCCGACCGCCGACGTTTTGGTAAGCCGCAAGTGGCGGTCGTTTGTCGAATTGCCCGAGGGCGCGGTGATCGGCACGGGCAGCCTGCGGCGCCGCGCCCAGCTTTGGCACGCACGCCGCGATTTGCGCATGCTCGACATCCGCGGCAACGTCGACACTCGCCTGCGCAAGCTGGCCGACGGCGAGTACGACGCCCTCGTTCTGGCCCAGGCCGGCCTGCGGCGTCTTGGCCTGGAGGCGGAGATCACCGAGGTCTTGCGCGAGGAGTTGATGCTGCCCGCCGTGGGACAAGGCGCCTTAGGCATCGAAATTCGCTCGAATGACGCCGACCTGAAGGCGGTCTTATCAGCGTTGGACGACGCCACAACTCGCGCCGCGATCACGGCCGAGCGGTCGCTGCTGGCCGCGCTGCGCGGCGGTTGTCTGGCGCCGGTGGGGGCCAAGGGCGACGTAATCGCCGGCCAGTTGCGGTTGCGGGGCGTCGTACTCAGCGGCGATGGTTCGGTTCGACTCGCCGCGGAGCAAACAGGCTTATCCTTCGAAGCCCATGCACTCGGCCGCCAGGTGGCGCATGATCTTTTGGCCCAAGGCGCCGCCGAGCTCATCGCCGCTTCTCGTGCTTCATAGGGTGGGGGACAGGCTGCGCGTATTTGTGGAACGGAATTCATTCCGTTTCCATGCCTTCACAACGGAATGAATTCCGTTCCACGAGATGCGGCGTTTTATTCCGCGCCAGCGTTTATGTTTGTCGCCGGCTTTCGTGACGCGAGCAGGCTTGCAACGCGGATGGCTTCGACCATGCTGCCGGCGTCGGCCGTGCCTTGCCAGGCGCGATCGAAGGCGGTGCCGTGAGCCACGCTGGTCCGCACGATCGGCAGCCCGAGCGTCACGTTTACCGCCCGATGAAAGCCCAGCAGCTTGAGCGCGATGTGCCCCTGATCGTGGTACATCGCCACCACGCCGTCGAATTCGCCGTCCCGCGCACGGACCATGAGGGTATCGGTTGGGTGCGGGCCGTCGGCGTCGATGTCTTCTTGCCTCGCTCGCTCGACCGCTGGAGCGATGATGCTGGCTTCTTCGTCGCCAAACAGTCCGTCTTCGCCTGCGTGCGGGTTCAGGGCACAGACGCCGATGCGCGGCGAAGCGCCTTTGAGCCCGCTCATGGCGAAATGTGCCAGCCGGATCTTGTTCAGAATTGCCTCGCTGGAGAGATCGTCGAACACTCGCCGCAAGGCGGTATGGAGCGTGACGTGAACCACGCCCAGGCCCGCCGGCGAACGAATTTGCTCGTCGGGCGCCAAGTAGAGCATCATGGCGAAGTCGTCCACGCCGCACAGTTCGGCCAGCAACTCCGTGTGTCCCGGATATTCGTGTCCGGCCTTCCACAGCGCCGCCTTGTTCAACGGCGCCGTGGTGATCGCTTGCACCCGGCCCTCGAGCGCCCAGCGGGCCGCGGTGACCAGCGCGTCGTAGGCCGCCTGTCCCCCGCGGGCATCGACCCGGCAAGGCGGCAGCGCCAGCGCCGCCGCATCGACGGCCCGAAAGCAAGGCAGCACCTCGGGCGATGGGCAAGCCTCGTCGGTATCGCCGATCCCTTGGATCTTAACATTCGCCTTGATGAGTGTCGCAGCACGTTCCAGCACCGTCGGATGCCCCACGACGACCGGGCGGCACCAGGCATGGATACGCGGGTCGTTCCAGGCGCGGACAATGACTTCCGGTCCGACCCCCGCGGGGTCGCCCATCGTGATCGCTAGTGTAGGAAGTCCAAAGTCCACGGCAGGGTTCAGGGTTCAGGGTTCAGGGTTCAGAGGACGATCAAACAAGACCCTGATCTTTTACGTTTTATGCGCGAAGTAGTAACGGCAGTGCAAAAGCAAAACGTGACGTCCGACTACCCTCATCTCTCATCCCTCATCTCTCATCTCTCATCTCTCATCTCTCATCCTCGTCCTGAACCCTGACCACTTACATTGTATTCCGCTCGAATTCGTCGTAGTATCCCTGCATGGACCGCATTTTTACGTCGCTGGCTTCGTGTACCATTCTGCTGATGTTGATCGCGCTTGGCCTGGGGCTGGCGCTGCACGCTGCCGGACCGCGAGACGTGATGAGCGAGTCGGCTAGTTCCTGGTATCGTTCGCATTTCATGGTCGGCGTAGGCGTGGGCTTGGCGGTGGTGCTGGTCAACAGCCTGGTGATGACCTGGTTCATCGGCACCAGCCGCTGGTGCAAGGAAGTCGCCGATACGTATTCGCTCGATCGCGACATCGTCGCCAGCAGCAACCGAATTAAGCGCGGCGCTTTTCCTTATGCTTTGGCGCACATGCTGATCATCGTCGGCGTGCTTTCGCTGGGGGCGGCGGCGGATCCGAGCGGTAACTTGAAGGTGGCGCCGCCCGGCGGATTATCGTGGGCGCAGTGGCATTTGATCAGCGCGGTCGGCGCCGTACTGGCCATCGCGGCCGGGTCAGTCGTCGAGTGGCGGGCGCTGCGCGAGAATCAGCAGCTCATTCAGCGGGTGAAGGCTGAAGCCGATGCCAAGCGCCGTGCCAAAGGATTGGCGGCTTAGGTTGTAGGTCAGGCTTTCCAGCCTGACGCAGACCGTGCAGTTAGGGGCCTGTCAGGCTAGAAAGCCTGACCTACGGCGAGGCAGCGCTGTAACGTTAGCTCCCGACGCCTAACAGCTTTAGGTCGATGCCGGCCTTTCCCGCGGCATGCTCTTTGCTTCGCCGATTCGCCAGTCATGCAACGTCGCGACATCCGCAGAAGAGCATTGGGCCTGGGCGAGATGATTCGTCTGGGCTTTTTGTTCGGATTGATCTATTTCGTGCAAGGCGTCGGTGATCCAAATACTGGGTTGGTGGCTCAACCTGATAACTCGCTGCTGCGCCGTTGGGGTGAAAGCCCCAAGCAAGTGGCCACCTTCGGCGCTTTGCTGGCGCTGCCGTGGTGCCTGAAACCGCTCTTCGGGCTGATGTCGGACTTTGTGCCGCTGGGCCGATATCGCCGCAAGAGTTACCTGATCCTCACCAGCCTGATTGCACTCGGCGGCTTTGCCGCGCTCTACGTAGCACCTCTTCCAGAAGGCAGAGAAGCGCCGCTCCTTTCTTGGCTGATGCTTTCCAGCGTGGGCATTATTTTCTGTGACGTGGTCGTCGATGCGCTGATGATCGAGACCGGACAACCGCTGGGCATCACCGGCCGATTGCAATCGGTGCAATGGGCGGCCATTCACACCGGCGCCATCCTCACCGGCATCACCGGAGGCTTTCTGAGCGAAAACCGGCTGCAGAAGCCCGCCTTTTTACTTTGTGCCGGCCTGATGATGGCCACGTTCGTGCTAAGCGTCTTCTTCGTCGAAGAGACGCCGCGGCCGCCCAAGCGGTCTTGGCGGCAGTCGATCCTAAAACTGAAAGAAGTTGTGCCGTCGCGGGCAGTCGTGGTGGTGGGGCTGTTTGCCTTTGTCTGGAGCTTCAACCCCTTCACGCAGTCGGTACTTTACATGCACATGACGACAAAGCTCCGTTTCTCCGACGACTTTTACGGCAAGACGGTGTCGCTCGTGGCCGTGGGTTCGTTGGCGGCCTGTGTCGCCTATGGGTTCTACTGCCGTTGGCTCCCCATGCGGCGCCTGATTCACCTCTCGATTGTCGGCGGCATCGTCAGCTCGTGGATTTATTGGCTGATGCACGACGACGTTTCCGCGTCGATCGTGAGTGTGTTGTCGGGGTTCGCCTATATGACGGGCAGCATGGTGCTGGTCGATCTGGCCGCTCGGGCCTGTCCGCTCGATGCCCCAGCCACGTTGTTCGCGTTGTTCATGGCGCTTTGCAACCTCGGCGCGGCCGCCGGCACCTGGTTTGGAGGCCTGGTGTACGAGCGGGGCGACCGAATGTGGGGCGCGATAACCTCGTTCAACGTGCTCGTGCTGATTGCCGGCGGAACCACCGCAGCCTGTTGGCTGCTCGTGGGTTTCCTGCCCGAGCGGCTGCTCGGCGTCATGGGCGAGGATGAGAATGGGCTCCAGCCCTGATATTCACCCCCCAGGGAATTCGCGCAAACTGGGCAATTCATAGCCCGACGCGTGAGCGAGGTGAAGATGTTGCTCGTCCTCGCTTGTGCTTTTTCAAATTGCGCATTTCGATCTCCGCCGCGGAGCGGCGCACGGAATGTAGCCGTGGGCGAAGCCCGCGGTACAGTGTAGACGCGTGGTGGCGAAGCCGCGGAGCGGCGGCGGAGGGATGACGGGTAGCATTACGTCGCCGCTCCGCGGCTTCATTGGATTTTGCCACATTTCCCGCGGGTTTGCACCCGCGGCTACACTCCATTGCCGCTCCGCGGCAGCCAAACGCGCAACATCAAGCCTTGCGCTTCTGGTTAGTGTGGGCATGTGCGCAATGCGGGTTAGCATTCGCCCGGTCTATGCACAGTTTCGCGGGCCGCTGGGCTGCCGGAATCGCCCGGCTTGGTTGCCGCAAGTCGTTGAAGAGACTGAGATTTGCGCTTTGTTGCTTTTTTCTGCCGCTATCCACCGGCGGCGGTTTTTGGCTGTAACGCGAAGACAGCAGCGGCACACTTCGCTGATATCGACGGCGCCGCCTCAGGCAAGCAATACGTTCGGTCAATTGTGAGATCGGCCTCCGCCAAAAATGCTTGCAGAAGCAAAAAAATTTGCTAACATGTTCCGTTGCCGGGGGGGCATGCACCATTCATTATCCGCGTTTATTGGAGACGTGTCATGTCCAGTCGCTGCCTGCCTCGCGACACTCGACGAGGTCGCTCGGGCTTCACGCTTGTAGAATTATTGGTGGTCATCGCCATCATTGGCATCTTGATCGCGCTCTTATTACCCGCCATCCAAGCGGCGCGCGAAGCCGCCCGCCGGTCGACCTGCACCAACAACCTCAAGCAATTCGGTTTGGCCATTACAAACTATGCCGATGCCAACGGGCGCTTCCCCATCGTAGGCAACCTTGGCTACCTTGGTAGCGGTTTTCCCAATCCTACTCCGCCGACCTTCACGGGTTGGAGCCAGAGCGGGGCAACATATTACGGCAACTACGTATGTCTAAGCCAATGGGTACGGATGCTGCCCTACATGGAACAGCAGGTCATCTACCAGCAGTTCAACTTCATGTATGGAGACACATCGCCATTGGTGGGCGGAAACCGGCCAAACGCACCGCCGGCCGCCGCGGGCGCGACGTGGCCTGGAGGGCAACTTATTCCGACCTTCTTCTGCCCAAGCGTGCCTAGTGCTCCTAGATATCCGAGTACCGGCACACCGAACTCCCAATCTACGCCGTCATTGATTGACTACGCTATTTGCCACGGCACGGTCAATGACAACACGGGACCGGGAGTGGCCAATGCCGCTACGGCGATGGCACCCTATATTCCGGTTTCGCCCTCCGTACCCGGCTGGGGAGGAACCCAGGCATATAGCTGGTTCGGTGAAAACTTCTCGCAGAATGGCGATACGTGGTCGGCTAGTGGCTTCAACTGTAACGGAGTTTTTGCCAGAGGCAACTGGGCTGCAGCCTACGCGGACATAACCGACGGAACCTCAAACACGATCGCCATCATGGAATCTCCGCGCAATTGCAACGAGCAAGCTTGGAG
Source organism: Pirellulales bacterium (assembly GCA_035694685.1). Classification (GTDB taxonomy): domain Bacteria; phylum Planctomycetota; class Planctomycetia; order Pirellulales; family JAICIG01; genus DASSFG01. The sequence continues at coordinate 11,639 of DASSFG010000895.1, read as the reverse complement.
TTGGGGTTGGTTCTACGGGGATTCAAGCCATGGCGCAACCAAGGCCCCGATCAACTTCCCCGGCGGCTGCTGGGGCGAAACCGATGTCCAAAATGTACGGATCACGTCGTGGAGCGGAGCAGGGATCGGTTCGTATAACAACTCCGTGTTCTGGAATAACTTCTCGGCACAGTGGGGCGCCAAGTCGAAACATCCAGGCGGCGCGCAAATGGTGTTCGCGGACGGTTCGGTTCATTTCTTGCAAGAAAACCTGGATTATGAGATTTACCAGCGTCTTGGTTCGCGAAGGGACGGTCGGGAAGCAGGCGCTGACTTTTGACGAACTGCGGGTCGTCTCGCTCGCGCAGGAGTTTCACGTTTGCCCTGTCGGCCACGAATTCGTGGTGATTTGATCGACATCTATGCCCAGATAAGACTAGGATCGAGCCGTGCGTGTCTGCCTCTACATTTCACTCGCTGCCTGTGCCGCCCTGATTTCTGGTGGGTGCAACAAAGCCGGCCCCGCGTTGGGAACGGTTCCCGCCGGAGGTACCGTGACTTACAAAGGTCAAGCCGTCGAAGGCGCAACTGTGTCTCTCCTGCCGACGGCAGAAGGCGGCAAAGGTGCTAGTGGGGTCACGGACAGCAATGGGCGCTTTCAGTTGAAAACGTACGCGGGACCGACCTCGCAACCGGCCGGCGCAATGCCGGGTGAATACCGCGTGCTCATTATCAAGCCTGAAATAGTCAGCGGCCCGAGCGCCGAAGGCGAGGCGGTCGACCCTGGACGTATCGAGGAGGGAAAGTCGCCGACTGAGGGCAAATCGCTGATTCCCGAGCGGTATGGTAACGCGGACACATCGGGCCTCACCGCGTCTGTCAAGCCGTCGGGCGAGAATAACTTTCCCTTTGAGTTGACGGACTAAGCACAGAACAATGAGAGTGCGCGGAGAGGGTTTCCGCTGGGCGGTCGTTGTCGCTGCGCTTTCAATTGCGTCAGTTCCCTTATGGCGCGGCACGGCCGGAACGGTCGAACTTAGTCATGCTCGTAAGGCGGCTTACTCCGACAACGTGGAGGCCGACATTGATTGGCTGCGCGATCTGAGCGAGCGCCGTCCGCAAAACGCCGAATTCGCCTTTCTGCTCGCGGTGGCGCACCGACGCCTAGGTGCCACCGTGCAAGCACGCGATGTTCTGAACCGCGCCGCGGAGCTCGGTTGGGACCAAAAGGATGTACTGACCCAGACCCACATGCTGGATTTGCAGTCCGGCAGGTTCGGACAGGCTGAGCCGCACCTGCGCGAAATGCTTCGCCAAGGCTGTGCCGACATCTTAGCCGCTCAAATTTATGAATCATTCGTCAAGGCGTATCTCTCCGACATGCGCCTGATGGAGGCGTCGTTGACTCTCGACTACTGGTTGCAATGGCAGCCGAACTCCGTGCCGGCCCACGCGCTGCGCGCCGACGTCTTATTCGCCGCAAGAGATACAAAACGACTCGAAGACGAGTATCAGCAAACACTCAAGTTGGCTCCAAAAAATGACGTCATCCGGCTGCGTCTGGCCTATCTATTGCTCGACAACAAGGACGTCGCCGGTGCGTTGCTGCATTTCGACGCGATCGCGACTCAGCGGATGCGGAGCGATGCGCGTGTCGGCTGGGCCGCGTGTCAGCGCCAACTGGGCAATTTGCCGCAAGCGAAAGCGGCGTTGGAAGAGTCGCTAAACGACGACGGATTGAGTCCGGAACAACGAGGATTTGTGCTCGCTGAGATGGCCCAAATCCTGCTGGGAGAAAAAGCCAACGTCGACGCCAAGGAACGTTTCTTGGAATCTCTTGCTTTGGCCCCCGGCAATCCCACAACTCATTATGGCTTGGGGCTTGTCTTGTCGCGGCTTGGAGAGAAGGACGAGGCCGAGAAGCAGTTGCAGATAAGCCGAGAGCTTGAGGCGAAAATCGAGCGACTTGCAGATGTTGTTAAGGAGATTGCGCAGTATCCAGATGACCCCTCGCTTCGTTGCGAAGCCGGTGAAATTCTGCTCGATGCCGGACGGAAGGATGACGCCTACATGTGGCTTTTGTCGGCGCTGCGTCTTGAGCGCTGGTATGCCCGAGCGCACCTGGCCCTGGCGCGCTATTATGCGGAAAGTGGCCGCGAAGACATGCACACCCAGCATCTTGCCTGGGCTGCTCAGTCACAACACGTGCAAGGGCCGGCAGAATAAATTGCCTGTTTGAACATGCCTGCAAGCATTGATGTCTCGCGACCCGCGCCGGGCGGTTCCCAGGGAGCGGCTGGACAGCGAACGTTCCCGTGTTGTCCGACTTCGAAGGCCATTTGGAGGGCGGCCGCGGCTTTGCTCTTTACCGCTGTCTGCGCACTGATCTACGTGCATTGCCATCCGGCCCGTTGTTATGCTCGGGCAGCCGACTTGATTGGCGCAACGAACAATCCGCACCGTTTCGAGGAGTTGAACTATGCCTGGCTGAAGGTCAGGCATTCCGCCCGCTTTGCGGCGCATGCGAGTTTGCTCAGGGCTAAGTTGCTGATCGTGTCGGGGGAATTTGCGCCGGCCTTGGAAGAGCTATTGGTCGCCGACGCCGAGTGAGACGCGGATTCAGGCCCGAATCCTTGCTGGGGAGGCGCTGTACCGCTCCGGCCGATTCATGGAAGCCGGCGGAGTTTGGACCCGCGTCTTGGCAGACGAACCGGAGAACATTGACGCACTACGCTGGCTGGGCGTCGCTCATTATGAGGTCGGCGCCCTGCCACACGCAGAGAACTACTTGAGAAAAGTTGCCCTTCTCGACGCCAACGATCCCCGTCCGCTCCGCGTGATTGGCCTGCTTTATCGTGACGTCGAGGAGCACGGGAACGCGGTTGAGGCATATCGCGAATCATTGCGCCGCGATCCTGAGCAGCCGGAAATTGCCGCCGTTCGTTTCGAGATGGCCGACTCGCTGCACCAGTTGCACCAGGACCGCGAAGCACTGGAACTGCTGGAAAGTTGTGATGCTTCGGCGGACGTTTTTACTGTCCGTGCCGCTTGTCTCATGAATCTGGCCCGCACCGATGAAGCAACGCGGATGCTCGACGAGGCGATTCTTCAAGATCCGCACCACGCCGGCGCGCTGGCAATGCGGGGTAGGATTGCACTCGAAAAGGGCGATGCCATTGCCGCCGAGCGATTTCTGCGGCGCGCGAAACGGATCAGTCCTCAAAGCATCGACGTGCTCCACTCGTTAATCGCAACTTACCTCCGGCTCGGCGAGCCGGCGAAAGCGAAGGCTGCTCAGCAGGAACTAAAGAATGCCGAGACGACCTGGGATGAATACCACAAACTAGTCAACCGAGCGGCCGATGATGCCGCTGATGCCCACGTCCGGTTTGAACTTGGATTGTATGCCTCCCGCCTCGGACTGAATGACACGGCAAAGTGGTGGCTCCGCGCGGCAGTTTATCTCGATCCGAAAAGCGAGGAGGCTGCCGCAGCCTTGAAGAAGCTGAATCATCCCTACGAGCAGGCGCAGTCGCTCGAGTAGCAGCGCTGCGCCGTTTCAACGATTTTGACCGCAGCGGCATGGACGTACCGCCGCCAGCCGGGACGACGACTTTTCTCGCGACGATCATGGCGATGCCTGCTTGCTGCCCGACTTTGTGGGATGGGGTAGGAGGTTCGATGGCCATTGCGGTAGAATCAACACTGTTCAGCCGCCCGCCCCGGGCGACTGAAGAACCGAACTATCCGGGACCAAAGATCTTCTATGTTGCTCCCTCGCAATCCGACTCGAGACGTCCGCATTGGCACGGTGACGATCGGCTCGAATCACCCGGTGGCCGTGCAGAGCATGACGGCCACGCACACTCAGAACGTCGATGCGACCGTGGCCCAGGTACAGGCACTGGCCGAAGCCGGCGCGGACGTGATCCGTATCGCGGTCGACAGCACGAAAGATGCCGAATCGCTGGCCGAGATCCGCCGCCAAACCAAGGCCAACCTGTCGGTCGATTTGCAGGAAAACTATCGCCTGGCCGCTCTTGTAGCCCCGCACGTCGATAAAGTGCGCTACAACCCCGGCCATCTGTATCACCACGAACGGACCAAACCGTGGCAGGAAAAAGTCAGGTTCCTGGCGGGCGTGGCCGCCGACAACGACTGTGCCCTGCGGGTCGGTGTGAACTGTGGGTCGGTCGATCCGGCCAAGCGCGACAAGTACGCGGCCGATGACTCGATCACGCCCATGCTCGCAAGCGCTCTGGAGCATTGCGAGTTCCTGGATTCCATCGGCTTTACCCGGTATTGCGTATCGCTGAAGGATTCCGATCCGCAGAAAGTCATCGAAGTCAACCGCCGCTTTGCCGAAGAGCGGCCCGACGTGCCCCTGCATTTGGGAGTGACCGAGGCAGGCATGCCGCCCGACGGCGTCATTAAAACCCGCATTGCTTTCGAACAACTGGTCAGCCGTGGCATCGGCGACACGATTCGGGTCTCGCTGACGGTGCCCAATTCGCGCAAGCCGGAAGAAATCGCGGCCGGACGGCAGATCCTGGCAGATATCGCCGCCGGCCGCGTGCGAAGCGTCGTCGATTATGGCCTGTCGACTTTGAACATCATTAGTTGTCCGAGTTGCTCTCGTGTGGAAAATGAGGCGTTCATCGAATTGGCTGCACAGGTCAAAGAAATGACGGCGTATGCCCGAGAGCACGCCATTACGATTGCCGTCATGGGGTGCCGGGTGAACGGTCCGGGGGAAACCGACGATGCCGATTTGGGGCTCTGGTGCGGGCCGAAGCATGTCAATCTGAAGCGCGGCAGTCAGGAGCTGGGGGCCTTTGCCTACGACGCCATCCTGCCACGGCTAAAACAAGAGCTCGACCAGCTCATTTCCGCCAAGTAGATCTTTGGAGTGCGGCGATTTATCGCCGCTTTCCCCGCGGCGGAGCCGCTTTCTTTCTTAGAAGCCCTGACACAAACTCGTAGGCCAGGCTTTCCAGCCTGACGCCCGGTCAGGCTGGAAAGCCTGACCTACGTGATTGTTAGCAATTCTTAGATCAGACCGCGTATCCCTGACGGCCAAAAAGCACCAAAGCGGCTCCGCCGCGAACCCAAAGCGGCCATAAATCGCCGCACTCCAAGGTGCGGCCTCTGTCGCCCCCAGGCCGGCATAAGGTAGAATACCCGTGACGGAAAAGGTCCGCAACGAGGACGCACTAATCGGCATAGCCGATAAGCTGGGCGATTTTACCGTTTGTTGGGACGGGCCAAGGCGGCTAGAATGCTGCGGTCCCCCGCGCGGTTCAACTTTTGGGGGGGCAAATCGTCGTGGGGCATGAATAGGTCTAAGGAGTTCCTCGGTGCAGATTCGCATCTCGACGCGGCACGGTCAACTGAGCGAGGCCACCCAGGCCAAGATCACCGGCAAGTTGGAGCGCCTTCCGCGGCTGTTCGAGCGGTTGACGGCCATCGAGTTGACCGTCGATCTCGAGCACAAGGAATCGCCGACGGTCGATCTCAAGGTCTCGGCCGAACACAAACACGATTTCGTGGCCACCGAACAGGCCGACGACTTGATGGCCTCCGTCGACGGCTGTCTTCACAAGGTGGAGCAGCAGTTGCGTAAATATAAAGAGAAGATTCAGGATCACCATAAACGTGTGGGCACAAAGCCGTCGCAGGTTGCCAGCGAGCAGGATGCCACTGGCACGTGACAAAAATACCGTGACGAGACAGAAAGGAGAGCACGTGCATGAAGTTCGCCGACTTCGTGAGCCGTGAAGCAATTCGGGCCGACATTACGGCCGACGACAAACAGGGCGTGATTCGTGAAATGGTGCAGGCGCTGCTCGATGCCAACAAGATCGCCGAGAGCGAATCCGAAAGCATCGTCAAGTCGATCATGAAACGCGAGGAGTTGGGCAGCACCGGCATCGGCCGCGGAGTTGCCGTTCCGCACACCAAGCACCCCAGCATCGACCGACTTGTCGGGACGGTAGCCGTGAGTGCAGAGGGCGTGGACTTCGACAGCCTCGACGGTGAAAAGGTACATCTCTTTTTTTTGCTGATCTCGCCTCCGGATCGCCCCGGCGATCACCTGCGGGCGCTGGAAAACGTGTCGCGGCAATTGCGCGACGAGACGTTTTGCAGGTTCCTGAAGCAGGCGAAAAGCCCCGAAGACATACTTCAACTGCTCGACGAAGCAGATAACAACCAATTTGTGTCCTAGATGAGCATGAGAGCGACCAGGGTCGTCGTCGTCACCAATCCGCAAGGATTGCACGCTCGTCCCGCCGATCTGTTCGTGAAAACGGCCACCCGTTTTGCCTCGAAGATCGAGCTGGTCAAGGGACGCGAGCGCGTCGACGGCAAGAGCATTCTCAACTTGCTCACGCTGGCGGCCGTCGCCGGCACGCAGCTCCTGATCGAGGCCGACGGCCCCGACGCCGAACAAGCGCTGGAAGCACTTGCCAAGCTGGTTGAAACCGACTTCGCCGAGGCCGAACGCATGCACGAATAGATGCAGAAATTGCAAGGAATTGCCGTCTCGCCCGGCGTGGCCATAGGCGAGGCGCTGGTCATGGGAAACGAGGGATTTCGCATCCCTCGCCGCTTCCTTGCGCGCGACGCCGTTCACGACGAGTTGGAGCGTTTGCATCGGGCCATCGACTCGGCCGCCGCCGAGATCGAACGCAACCGCGATACCATCGCGGGCGAACTGGGCAGCGAGTACGGCGCCATCTTTGAAGCCCACTTGCAAATGCTCCGCGACCCGCGTCTGCGCAGCGAGCTGGAGCAGATGATTCGCGAGCGGCATTACTCCCCCGAATATGCCGTCAGCCGCACACTGAGGCGCTATGCCAAGGTGTTTCAGTCGCTGGAGTCGGGCTACCTGGCCCAGCGTGCCAGCGACATTTTCGACATTGAAAAACGCCTGTTGCGCAACCTGTTGGGCCGGCGCCGTGAAGAAATCTCCAGCCTCACTTCGCCCGTGCTGCTGTTGGCCCACACGCTGACGCCCAGCGAAACGGCCAATCTCGATCGCCGCTTCGTGCGCGGTTTTGTCACCGAGGTCGGTGGCGCTGGCAGCCATACGGCCATCGTTGCCGAAGCGCTGGAAATTCCGGCCGTGGTCGGCACGGGGCCGTTTCTGACCGACGTTTCGGGCGGCGACCTGGTAATTATCGACGGCGATCAGGGGCTGGTGATTCTCCATCCCGACGAAGAAACGATCGCCCGCTACCGTCACGAGGTGGAAGAACGCCGCACGATGGCTGCCCGGCTGGCGACGCTGCGAGATCTGCCGGCCGAAACGGCCGACGGCACGCGCATCCAGCTCATGGGCAACATCGAGTTTCCGCACGAGGTGGCCCACTGCGTCGAGCGCGGGGCCGACGGCATTGGCCTCTACCGCACCGAGTTCCTGTATCTCGGCGCCGAGGTCGAGCCCGACGAAGAGGCTCATTACCGGGCCTACGCCGAAGTGCTGCAGGCGATGGGCGGGCTGCCGGTGGTCATTCGCACGCTCGACCTGGGCGCCGACAAGCTCGCCGACCAGGTCGACGACGTCGAACGGAACCCATTCCTGGGACTGCGCAGCATCAGGCTCTCGTTGCGCAACCTGCCGTTGTTTCGCACGCAGCTTCGTGCGATTTTGCGGGCCAGCACGCTGGGCGACGTGCGCGTGATGTTCCCGTTGATCTCGACGATGCTCGAGCTGCGGCAGGCCAAAATGGTGCTGGCCGACGTCATGGAAGACCTAGAAGAGCACGGCATCGCTTTCCACCGTGAAGTGAAAGTGGGCATGATGGTTGAGGTGCCTTCGGCCGTTATCATGATCGACCACTTTGTCAAGGAAGTCGACTTTCTGAGCATTGGCACGAACGACCTGATTCAGTACACGCTGGCGGTCGATCGCAGCAACAAGGACGTGTCCAGCCTTTATACGGCCAGCGACCCCGCGGTGCTGAAACTGATCGAGATCGCGGTCAACGCGGCCCGCCGCCGGCAAATACCCGTGAACTTGTGCGGGCAGATGAGCGGCAATTCGCTCTACACCATGTTGTTGGTTGGCCTGGGACTGCGGCAGCTCAGCGTTCCGCCCAGCGCCATTCCGGAAATCAAGAAGGTCTGCCGCAGCGTCACGATGGACCAGTGCCAGGCCGTGGCCCAGCACGTCATGACGTTGGAGAACGCACGTGACATCAAATCTTTTCTTAAGGAGGAGTTGAAAAAGATCCTGCCCGCCATGGTGGGCTAAAGCATGGATTGAGTTGCCTGGTCCGCCGAAACGGATCGGCGGAGCGACCGGGCAACCTAACTTTTTTGGCCGCGCCGCCACGGCAGTGGCGCGGCTTGAGCGGACCCAATGGTTCGACACCGAGTACGCATTCGTTTTCGTAAAGAGGGAGACCTGAGGCTGATCGGTCATCACGATTTGGCCCGCGCCTGGGAGCGTGCGTTTCGCCGTGCCGGCCTCGCGCTGCGCATGAGCGAAGGCTTTCGTCCCAAGCCGCGGATGGTTTTTGCTTCCGCATTGGCCCTGGGGGTGATCGGCGCCGACGAGGCCCTCGACGTGGAGCTGGCCGATGCCCGCTGCGCCGAGGAAATCCATTCGGCCCTGAGCGATCGTCTGCCCGTGGGCCTGAGCATCAACCGCGTCGAGTTGCTGGCCGAAAGCGCTCCCAAGCCGCGCGTCGAGCGCGTGCGCTACGAGCTGCCGGTGCCCGCTGAGAGGCGGGCGAAGGTGGCAGAGCGTCTGGCGGCTGGCGCTGCTGGCAGTCAGGTCGACGGCCGCGAGGCAACTGCCTTTATCGAAGAGATCGATCTTGCCGACGGGCTGCTGCGGTTTACCGCCCGCGTCACGCCGGAGGGCGCCACGCGCCCGCGCGACTTGCTCGCCTGGCTGGAGCTTTCGGATCTCGACGAACAGGGCCTGTACCTGACGAGGACCGCGGTGGAGTTGGCGACATGAGCACTCACGTAGGTCAGGCTTTCCAGCCTGACAGCCCTCAGGTCGACACTCTCGTAGGTCAGGCTTTCCAGCCTGACAGCCCTCAGGTCGACTCCCGTCAGGCTGGAAAGCCTGACTTACACGAAAACAACCGGCGTACTCACACGCCTTGCCGAACAAGAAAGAGTAAGAATGAAGCAGGAGATGCTGATCAACGTGTCGCAGCCGGAAGAATGCCGGATTGCGATCGTCGAAGATGGAGTTCTGGAAGAGCTCTACATCGAACGCACCAGTCAAGACAACTACGTCGGTAACATTTACAAAGGCCGCGTCGTCAACCTCGAGCCGAGCATTCAGGCCGCCTTCGTCGATTTCGGCGTCGGGCGCAACGGCTTTTTGCACATCAGCGACGTCGAGTCGCAGTACTTCCGCCAGGGCGGGTTCGATCCCTCGCGGCCGATCGATTCGGGCGGCAGCCAATCGCGCGACTTCGACCTGGGCGACGACAACGACGAGCCCAACGGCGGCGCCGGCGGCCAGGCCACCCGGCGCCGGCAACGGCGCCCGCGGCCCGGCGCGCGCCCGCGCGTCAAGCCGCCCATCCAAGACATTTTGCGCCGCGGCGACGAAGTGCTGGTGCAGGTCATCAAGGAGGGCATCGGCACGAAAGGTCCGACCCTTTCCACTTACATCAGTATTCCCGGCCGGTATCTGGTGCTCATGCCGGCCTTGGGCCGCGTGGGCGTCTCGCGCAAGATCGAAGACGATGAAGCGCGCCGCAAGCTGCGCGACGTGATGCTCCAGCTCAGTCCGCCCAAGGGCCTTGGCTTCATAGTGCGCACGGCCGGGGTCGACCGCACCAAAAAAGAGCTCTCGCGCGACCTGGCGTATCTCTTGCGGTTGTGGAAGGTGATCGTGCGGCGAATCAAGAAGCACCCCGGCCCGGTGGGCATCTATGAAGAAAGCGACATGATCATCCGCACCATCCGCGACGTGTTCACGGGCGACGTCGACGCCATCTACATCGACGAGCCCACCGCCTACGAACGCGCCAAGGAATTCTTGCAGATCGTCATGCCGCGCTACGTGAACCGTCTCAAGCTTTACGAAGGCAAAGAGCCGCTGTTTCACAAATATGGTCTCGACGACGAAATCGGCCGCATTCACAAGCGGGAAGTTCCGCTCAAGCATGGCGGCGGCCTGGTGATCGACCAGACCGAGGCGCTGGTGGCGATCGACGTGAACAGCGGGAGTTTTCGCTTTGAGAACAACGCCGAAGAAACGGCCTATCAGCTCAACGTCACGGCGGCCAAAGAAATTGCCAGGCAGTTGCGTCTGCGCGATCTGGGCGGCGTGATCGTCAACGACTTCATCGACATGCGAAAGGAGAGGCACCGCCGCGGCGTCGAGCGGGCCCTGCGCGATGCCATGAAACGCGACCGCGCTCGCACCAAGATTCTGCGCACCAGCCCCTTCGGACTGATCGAGATGACTCGGCAACGCATCCGTCCCAGCTTGAAGCGCAGCGTGTTCAAAGGTTGCCCGAGTTGCGGCGGCACAGGCGTGGTGAAGACGGCCGAAAGCATGGCCATCGAGGTGGTGCGCGAGCTGATTCTGGCGAGCCATATTGAAGGTCTATCGCGTGTGACGGTGACCGTCGCCGACGACGTGGCGACTTACCTCAACAATAAAAAACGCCGCGAGTTATCGAAGCTGGAAGACGAGGCGGGCATCACGATCCAGGTGTTTGGCAGCGAGGCGGCCGCGCCGGAACATCTCACGATCGAGTGTCACGACGCCAACGGCCGCGAGCTCCGCTTTCCGCCCGGGAAATAAGGCCTGCTGCCTCGTCCAGACTAAAGATTGGGTTGGCATCTGTAGGGAACGCCCTCCGTGGCGTTCCGTGCGGTGCGAGTTGGCGTCGCCTGGTGATTCACGGAACGCCACAGCGCGGCCTACGGCCGCAACCAATGGCAGGATCTCATCGTTTAACCGCAGGGCCAACGGCCCGCGCGATGGCAGACCTCGCGCGGGCCGCACCCAGAGGGTACCCGCCTGCGGTTAAACGACCGAGCCGATCTTCGCGGGGCGCAAAGAAATTGGGGCTTAGTAGCACGGAGGCTGCTCCCTACCGAGAGCGTGATAGCCCCCAACCCGAAATTTTAAGAGTGGACAAGGCACTAGGACTCTTTTTGACTGACGGTCACCTTGTAGTTCGTGATGTTGGCCTTGTTGCAGAGCCCCATCACGCGCACGCCGGCTTCCCAGGCGGCCTGGGCGTCGCCGCGGATTTGCACGGCCTGCGTGCCCGGGTTTTTCAAGCCCAGATCGTTCAACAGCGCTGCGAGCTGCTCCTCGCTGAGCGTCTGCTGCAACACCACGTACTGGCCTTCACGCGTGACGTTCACCACGAGTTCGTTGGGCGGCATCGATAGCGGCTCCGCCCGAGCGACTTCGGGCAGCTTGGTCGGCAGCTCGCGCTCCTCGCGATCGAAACGCGTGGCGCACAAAAAGAAAATCAACAGCAGAAACACCATGTCGATGACCGGCGTCATGTTGGGGCCGTCGAGCTCGGCGTCGGATTCAGGAAGTCGCATGGGCTGAACTCTCTTCGCGAAATTGTGTTACTGGTAGGGTGGGACTGCCGTGCGCAAAATGCTCGATTTTCAGGTCAGAACGAGGTGAGATTCTATGCTGGATTTGTTCGGCT
>DASSFG010000894.1:0-7652 GCA_035694685.1 Pirellulales bacterium | reverse complement strand
TAGCAGAACTGGTGAGAATTCTGGCTGGAACTGCCTGCAACGGCCGGACTTCTCACGAAGTCCGCTACGCGCTGGTGAGAAATGCGGGCCAGGGAGTTACCCGCGGCTTCCACGCCAAGCGTCACAGCCAAGAGTTCAATTACGCGCCAGCCGAGTTGATCGTCGCCGTGCGGGCTGCCGAGGCCAAAGATCAGCGTGGCGCTCATCGCTCGATCGTAAGCCGAAGGGCGTGCGTCGAACAGCTTATGCACGGATCGTAGTTCCGCACCAGGTGCGCGCAGGCAAGTTCGAGTGCATCGTCGTCGCGATCGGCAACCATTGGGATCCAATGGCGAACGTCGTCCTCGATCTGGCCCTGATTCTGCGACGTGGGTGGAACAATCTTGGCCTCGGTCAACAACCCGTCGTCGCCAAACGCGTAGCGATGGTAGATCAAGCCGCGGGGAGCTTCGGTCACCGCGCACCCGCTGCCCGACCGCAGAGCATAGGGCATGTGTGGCGGCCTGGGCGGCTCGTAGGTTTTGAGAATTTCCAACGCTTCTTCGTAGGCGTGTACGACCTCCAGACAACGCGCCATGATGCCGTGAAAAGAATTCATCGACGGCCAGGTAATGCCCACTTCGTCGGCCAGCCGCCGCGCCGCCGGTTTCAAGCTGTCGAGGCTCAGATTCACTCGGGCCAGCGGCCCTACGAAGTACGACGACCCATCGGTCGTGCGAACGGAGTGCAGCGCCGTCGAGTGCGGCGCCTGGCGTTCTTCGTAATAGCGCTCGTAATCTGCCACGGCGATGATTTGCCCGTGGTTGTCGGCCACCTGGCCTTCGTTCATCGCGTATTCGTCCGGGTGAACCAGGGCCACCATCGTGTAAGGCCTTTCAAACGACGGAAAGTCGAAGCTTGCCACCCACCGCGTGGCGTCGATGGCCGCCTGCAAGCCCCACTCGAAGTCGCCGATCAGGGCCGTCAGCTCCTCGCGGCGCGGCGCCCGATAGAACCCACCGATGGCCACGTTGATCGGATGAATCGCCCGTCCGCCCAGCACTTCCAAGAGCTGATTGCCGCACTTTTTCAGCCGCAGGCCCCGCTTGACCTCCTCGGGCCAGTCGCGGGCCATTGCCAGGCCGCTCTCATAGCCTAGAAAGTCGGGCGCGTGCAGCAGGTGTACGTGCAGTGTGTGGCTTTCGATCCACTCACCGCAATACAACAGCCGCCGCAGCCGCCGAATGGCCGGCGAGACCTGCACGCCGAGGGCCGCTTCGATCGCGTGTACCGCGCTCATCTGATAAGCAACCGGGCAAATGCCGCAAATCCGCGCCACGATGTCGGGCACCTCGTCGATCGAGCGGGCGCGGAGAAACGCCTCGAACAACCTCGGCGGCTCGAAGATCGTCAGCTTGACCTCTTCGACCTCGTTGCCGCGCAAGCGAACGTGCAACCCTCCTTCACCTTCGACGCGGGCCAGGGCCTCAATGCGGATGTTGCGAGTTTGAGATTCAGACGTCATGCTAGCCGCTCGCTCTCTTCTCGGAATTCGGCCGCGTAGGCGTTGAATCCGCGCAGCAGCCGGACTGTTGCCGCGCTCGTCTGGCCTTGGGCGCGAAATTGGTCGGTCAGGCTGACCAGATTCGGTTGTGCGGCGGGACCGTAGCAGCCATAACAGCCGCGATCGTAGGAGGGACAGATCGCGCCGCAACCGCTGTGCGTGACCGGGCCGAGGCAAGGCACCCCGCGGGCGACCATTACGCAGACCGTGCCGCGGCGCTTGCAGTCGAGGCAAACGCTGTGCACCGGCGTCCGCGGCCGCCGACCACCTAACAGCGACCGGACCACTTCCAGTAGTTGTCGTTTGTCGATCGGGCAGCCGCGCAGCTCGAAATCGACCGGCACGTGCGCGGCGATCGGCGTCGAAGTGTCAAGTGTCTGAATAAAGTCGGGCCGAGCGTAAACCGCCCGCATAAACTCCGGCGTGCTGGCCCAATTGCGCAGCGCCTGAATGCCGCCCGAGGTGGCACAAGCGCCAATCGTCACCAGGAACTTCGCTTGAGCGCGAACCTGGCGAATGCGCTCGGCATCGGCGGGCGTCGTAATCGATCCTTCCACCAGCGCCACGTCGTAGGGGCCGCTTTCGATGCGGCTAGTCGCCTCGAGGAAATAGGCGATGTGTACCCTTTCGGCCACCGCCAGCAGTTCGTCTTCACAATCGAGTAACGTGAGCTGGCAACCGTCGCAAGAAGCAAACTTGAATACGGCCAAGGTCGGTTTCATTTACAATCCCTCCACGCTCAGCCAAGGCTCGATGCGATCATAGCGAAATACCGGCCCATCTTTGCAGATGAACTCGGGGCCAAGCTGGCAATGGCCGCACAGCCCGATGGCGCATTGCATGTTCCGCTCCGTCGAAGCGTAAATGTGCTTGTTCGGAATGCCGCGTTGACGGACGCTGCGGACGGCATAGCGCATCATCACTTCAGGCCCGCAAGTGAGCACCACGGTGCGCTTCGCCGCGATCGCTGGCAAACGATCAATCAGCAACGGCACGACGCCCACGTTGCCGGTCCAATTCAAGTCGGCCTGGTCGACGGTCGTTTGCACGTCGATCTCGTGCGACCACTCGCCGTACTCACGGGCATAGATCAGCGTATGGGGCATGCGCGAACCGTAGATCAGCGTGACGCGGCCGTAGCTCTCGCGATGGGCCAACACCTCGTAAATCACGGGCCGTAGCGGCGGCAAGCCCAGACCGCCGGCGACAATGAGCACGTCGTTACCACGGCACAACTCCATTGGCCATGACGAACCGAATGGGGCCCGCAGCCCCAACGAGTCGCCCGGGCGGAGTGCGGCCAGCGCTCGTGTCGTATTACCGGCGACGCGCACCGTGAACGACCATGTCCCGTCTTGTGGCGAAGAACCGCTGATGCCGATGGGCACTTCTCCGACGCCGGGCACATAAAGCATGCCGAATTGTCCCGGTCTGAAAGAGAAATTGTCGGCCCGTGTTGGATCGGCGAACCTCAGGCGATAGGTGGTCACGCCCGGCGCTTCGGATATCGTTTCGTGAATGCGAACCGATTGCGATTGCCAAGGATTGGCCGGTCGGCTAGGCAAGGCAGCGGCGATCATCCGGCGCTCTCCCGAATGGCCGCGACTTCTTCCGTCAAGTCGATTCCCACGGGGCACCAGGTGATGCAGCGTCCACAGCCCACGCAGCCCGACGTGCCGAATTGGTCGATCCACGAAGCGAGCTTGTGAGTCAGCCACTGCCGATAGCGGGAGCGGATCTGATTGCGGACGACGCCGCCGTTCATGTAGCTGAAATCGAAGTTGAAACAAGAATCCCATTGCCGTTGCCGCTCGACGTGGTCGCCCTGCAAGTCGGTCACTTCTTTCACCGAGCTGCAGAAGCAAGTGGGGCAAACCATCGTGCAATTCGTGCAGGACAAGCAACGTGTAGCGACCTCGTTCCAGCGCGGGTGATCGAGGTTGCCCAGCAGCAGGTCGCGAATTCCCTCGGTATCCAGGCGGCGCGTGATCTGGTCGACCGCCTGCCGCCGGGCATCCTCCGCGCGCCGCAGCACCGCCTCGTCGGCCTCTTGTGTTTCGACGTGCGTCATGATCTCGTCGCCGCAGTCGCTGCCGACTTCGACCACGAAACCATCGGCCAGCTCGGTGAGCGCCAGATCGAAACCTTCGGTCGCACGGGGCCCAGTGTTCATCGAGGTGCAAAAGCAGGTCGGGGCAGCCTGCGTGCAATTGACGGCAATGACGAACGCCTCGCGCCGCCGCGCCGCGTAAATCGGATCGACGTATGGCCCTTCGAGGAAGGTCCGGTCTTGCACGCGAATGGCGGCCAGTTCGCACGCCCGAACGCCCAAGAAGGCATATTTCGGTGCGGCGTCGGCGGGTGTGGTCATCTCCCAACCGTCATCCTTGCGGTCGGCCGTTACCACGACGGCGGCGGGCGGAAACAGATACCGCTTCCAAGAATGTGGCCCGACCGCGTAACCGAACAGCGCTTCGTCGCCGCGCCGAGCGAGGCGGTAGGAACCGGGCGCTTGCACGTCGGTCCAACCACGAGGCAGATCGTCGACCGAGGTGATCTCGCCGTAGACGATGGCCTCTTGGTCGACCGTCGGCCCGATAACGGTATAACCGCGGTCGATCAACGCATCGAGGAGCGACTGCAATGCGCGGCTCAGTAGCCAGCGGCAAGGCCGCTCGCCGGTCGGTGAATCGGCTGGCAAGATCAGACTCCCTTCCATCCTGGATGGTTCGGCTCGCCGAACAGGTCGAGTAATTGCAATCTCGTGGCAATCAGGCGATGTGAGAGCGCCTCGGCCATGCGGCGCATCACCTGGTAACCAAGCTCGTGGTTCGTCTCGCAACACTTGCTCAAGGTCGGACCAGAAACGGCAATCGCCTGCGTGTCTTCCAGGGCGACTGCGGAAACCGTCATCAGGCCCTTGGCAAGCAAGGCCGACCAGGCCAGGATGTCGCCGGAACCAACGGATAAAATGCGGACACGTCCCCGGCCGGGGACGTGCATGTCGAGTCCCACTCGGCCGCGCTCGACGAGATACAGAAAATGGTTCTCCACGTCCTCGTGAAACATGGCCGCCCCCGCCGGAAAATTAACCACGGCCGAGACGGCCGCCAGCTCTTCCAGCATCTCCCTCGGCACCTGACCGGAAAAGCCCAGCCCGCGCAACAGGTCGCCGACCACGCGATTATCAATCAAAGCGATATCCTTAGCAGTCGTTCATCGTAAGGAGGACGGGCTTCCTCGCCCGTCAATTTATACGCGTGGGCCAGGGAAGGCCATCCTCCCCTCAGCGGTATTTGAACCATGTATCGACGCATGGCGATTGGGGTAGGGTGGGACGAGCGAAGCGAGTCCCACCATCCATTATGATTTCGCATGCTGGGACTCGCTTCACTCGTCCCACCCTACATGACCTGCGCAGGCCATCCTCCCCTACGCCCGCTTTGAATCCACGATCGCAAATCTTAATGCACATCATTCGTCAACGATATGACGGTGCGCATGTAACCGACTCGTTCGTAGGCGCTCGAATCACTCCGGGCCTGGCTCAGCAGGCCCTTGATCTGCGCCACCGAATGAAAGCCCTTGTGCTCCAACCAATAGCACAATTCGGCGAGCATCGTCGCTAGATGGCCTGGGCCGTTGCGGATTAACGCCGACGCCAGCATACCGACGTCCGCTCCCGCGAGCAGCAGTTTTATCATATCTTCGGCGAAATGGATGCCCCCCGTCGCCGCGAGCGACGCCTCGACTTGCCCGCGAAGAATCGCAACCCACCGCAGTGGCACGCGCAACTCATCGCGGCTACTGAGCACCAGGTTGGGTGTTACCTCCAAGGTGTCGAGGTCGATGTCCGGCTGCATGAAGCGGTTGAACAGCACGAGGCCGTTAGCGCCGGCCTGCACGAGCCGTTGGGCCATGTTGGGCAACGAGCTGAAAAAGGGCATGATCTTAATTGCCAACGGTATGGATATCTGCGACTTGACGGCGGCGACGAGATCGACGTAGCGGCGCTCAATGACCTCGGCCGGCTCGTCGGGCCGCGTGGGTACGAAATAGACGTTCAGTTCGAGTGCGTCGGCGCCGGCCTGCTCCATGAGCCTGGCAAAGCGCACCCAGCCGCTGCGCGGCGAGGTGCCGTTCAAGCTGGCGATGACAGGAATCGACAGCGCCCGCTTGGCGGCGGCGATGTGACGCAGGTAGGAGTCCGGCCCCGAGTTGTAGTCAAAAAGCTCGCCGTGCGCCACCAGGTCGACCGCGGAATGGCTGTGCTCGTCGGGCGCGGCCGAGCGCGGCGACGACCATTCGCTCTCGATCTGTTCTTCAAAGAGCGAGGCCAGCACGACCGCGGCCGCCCCCGCATCTTCCAATCGCTGCAAGGAGTGCAGCTCCATCGTCAAAGGGCTGGCGGAAACCACCAGCGGGTTTTTTAGTTGCAACCCAAGATAGTTTGTGGTCAGGTCGACGCTCATGACAAAACTCCCGTTTGGTCCTAACACGCTAGTGAAGCATGGGACATGCCAAAGGCTCGGGCGAAACAAAATGAGAAAACGTGGCCTGCGTTAACGCCATTTCGACCTGTGCTCCAGGTCGCGCCGACTTACGCCATTCGAGAGTTTATGGCAAAACCGCACACTCGGGTGAGCGATTAAGCACACTCACTCCTTGATCGCCACGCGGCTCCGCAACGCCGTAAGGACGGCCGCCTGCTGCACGATGGGCGCCTCGGTGGTGTCGATTTCGATCAGATCGACGTCCGCAAACGGCTCTTCCTCTGCTTGCTGTGCCGCATAAAGTTCGCGTCTAGCTTCGGAGCTTGTCGACTCAGCCGTGCGCTGCTCGATGCGTTCTTGTGCCACGGCGGCGGGACAATTGCAATGTACGACCAGCGGCGCGGCTCCCGCTGCTCGCGCCACCGCTACCGCGGCATGACGCAACGCCGCGGTGAGAAACGTTCCATCCAGCACGACGCTGATCCCTTGTCGCAAGAGTGTCTCTGCCCGGTGTAGCAGCTCGGTGTAGATCCGCTGCCGCGATGCTTTGGTATAGTGCCCCTCGTTATACGCGGCGGGCAACGGGGATGTGCCTAGCAGCTCGCGGCGAATCTCGTCAGTGCTCAGATAATGGCTGCCCAGCAAATCGGCCAGCCCGGTGGCGAGAGTCGTCTTGCCCGAACCCATCAGACCGCAGACGACGATCGCCGTCGGTGGCCCCAAGTGAGCGGCATAGCCGTCGGCGAGCCGGAGATAAGCGAGCGCCCGTTGGCGCGGCTCGTCATCCAGGGGCGCTGCGACTTGGGCGGCCGCCAATGCCGCCACTTTGGCACGCACACAAGCCCGGTACGACTTAAAGAAATTGCCCAACGCGTGCGAAAAATGATCGCCGCTGGTGCGCTGGTAAGCGGCCACGATCTGCCGGCCCACACCGGCGGCGCCCAGGTAATCGCACTCCATCGCCAAAAACTCCAACTCGTCGGCCACGTCCAGTCGGCGCAAATCGGCGTTGAATTCAATGCAGTCAAAAACCAGCGGCTCTCTTTCCAGGCAGATGTGCTCGGGGCGCAGGTCGCCGTGGCCTTCGACAATGCGGCCGTCGCAAACGCGAGCATCGAGTTTTATCTGCTCGAGCACAAGGAACCGGAGTTGGGCCGCGTGGCAGCGTTTGACCAGTTCCGGCGGCAGCCGATGTCGCTCTTCGAGCAGCTCCGCGCGGTTCTGCCGTACGTGCGTTTCGATGCCGTGACGGTAGCCCCAGGCGCCGACGCAAGCAGGCGTGAGACGGTGATAGTAATCGGCGAGCCAGGCGGCCAATCGCTGCGTATCCTCCTCAGCGAGCTCGCCGCTGCGGATAAGATGATCGAGCATACGATTGCCGGGCAAGCGACGCATCTTCACCAGCCAATCCACGGCCCGGCCCTCGCCGCCGACCGCCAGGTTCTCTTTGGCGTCGGCAGTAATGGGAACGACACCCAGATAGACACCCGGCGCCATCGGTTCATTCAACGCGCATTCGGCCAGGCATGCCTGGCGGCGCGCTTCCGGAGTACTGAAATCGAGGAAGTCGAACCGCACTGGCTTTTTCAACTTGTAAGCGAAGCGGTCCGTGAGAA
>DASSFG010000893.1:0-4555 GCA_035694685.1 Pirellulales bacterium | reverse complement strand
ACCTCGTCCCACTGCTCGTCTTGCATGCGCGGGATGAGCGTGTCGCGGGTGATACCGGCGTTGTTCACCAGGATGTCGAGCCGCTCAAACTTCTCGACCACGGCATCGACCACCTCTTTCACGCTTTGCGAACTGGCGACGTCGCACTCAAACCAGTCGGCCGGGCCACCCGCGGCCGTAATGATGCTGACGGTCTGTTCCAGTTTTTCGCGATTTCGGGCGACGCAGGCCACCTTGGCCCCCGCCTGGCCCAGTGCCACGGCAATCGCCTGTCCCAGGCCGCGCGAGGCACCCGTCACCAGGGCCACCTGGCCCTTTAAGTCCACTGTTATTCGACCCGTAAACTCCGTGGGCATGTTTCCCTTTCAATCAAGGCAGAAGGCAAAAGGCAGAAGGCAGAATGGGCGTCGTTTTCAAACGGTTTCTGCCTTCAGCCTTCTTCCTTTTACCTTTACTCAACTCCTTTCGCTGCAATCTTCCGATCGATCCGCTTCAAAAGGCCGCGCAATACGCGGCCGGGGCCGACTTCGTAAAACTCGTCAAAACCTTCGCCCATCAAATGCCTCAGCGAGTCCTCCCAGCGCACGGGCGACACAACCTGCCGCGTGAGCAGATCGCGGATTTCATCGGGATTGTCGTGCGGCCGCGCGTCGACGTTCGATACGACGGGGATGCGGGGCGGCTTGAGCGATACGTTTTGTAACGCTATGGCCAGGCGGGCGACGGCAGGCTGCATGATTTGCGTATGGAAAGCCCCCGCGACAGCCAACATCACGGCCTTACTCGCTCCGGCGGCTTCGGCCCGTTCGGCCACTCGCTGACAGGCGGCCTTCGTACCCGAGACGGCGATGTTGCCCGGACAAAGCAGATTGGCAATCTCCAGCACTTCACCCTCGGCGGCATCGCGGCAAAGCGCCTCGACGCGCTCGCGATCGAGACCCAGGATGCTCACCATACCACTGGGCATGGCGTTGGCGGCATCTTGCATGGCCGTTCCGCGTTCTTGAACCAGCCGCAGCCCGCTTTCAAAATCGAGGGCCCCCGCAAAGACCAGCGCGGTGTATTCGCCCAGGCTCAACCCGGCCGCGGCACCGCACGCCTGGACAACTTCGGGTGACTTCGCTTCCAACACGTCGAGGGCCGCCAGGCTGGTGACAAACAAGGCCGGCTGGCTAAAGACCGTGGAATCGAGCTTTTCGGCCGGACCGTCGAAACAGAGCTGGGTGAGATTGTAACCCAGAACCTTAGCGGCGTCGTCGAACCGCTGTCGGGCACGGGGCGAGGCTTCGACAAACTCGCGGCCCATGCCGACGTGTTGTGCACCCTGGCCGGGAAACAAGAAGGCGATCTTAGGCACGTCGTTCCTCGCCGCGTAGGGCAAACCGCGTGGCTTGCCGGATGCGCTATTCGGTGCTTTCCACGACGGTGCGGCCCATGTAATAGCCGCAATTGGGGCAGATCACGTGCGACGGCAGGGCCGTGCTGCACTGCGGGCAATAATACAACTGCTTGGGCTTTTTATGGTCATGCGCCCGGCGGCTGCCGCTACGGGCGTTGGAATGTTTTCTCTTAGGTACTGCCATCGGAAACTGCTCTGCTATCTGTCGGCGTCATTCTCATCCGGCCGCATCACCGGCCGGAAAGAAACGGTTGATCGTAAAGGCGGGCCTGCTGCCTGTCAAGGCGGTCGATGTTCATCGGCATCGCCTCTTCCTCGATCTGCTCGATTACGGTTTCGTGCCGGGCGGCAGTGTCAAAATTGGGCGCTATGTGTACGACGAGCCGGGCGACAGCAGCGACGAGCGGCTGATCGCGTTCGGCAAAGTGCCACCCGTCGTTTATTCGGAAACCGTCGGCGACTTGAAGAAGATTGCGGGTGTATCAAAGTACGCACGCATGTCTTCATTACTCAACTCGAAGCCATCTTCAAGCTGGGAAAAATTGACGAGCAGTTCTTTCATAGTACATCATTTCACTGTCTTTAGATTCCTACTTTCTTCTCCCAATCGGCGTCATAACCGCTGCCGGCGGCGGCGATGGTGGCGAGATCGTGATAGCACTCGCTCAAGAGCACACCGGGTACTTCACGCAAGAAAATGCCCGGCCGGTCGAAGGGCATGACCGGTGCGTCGGCCCCTGTCGGCGAAAAGTGCAGGCCCATCAAGGCTACGGTGCGGTTCTCTTCGGGCATGCCGTTGCCGCTGAAACGCAGCTCGACGTTTAAGCCCACGCCCGTCAGCGATTTGTGATAGTCGTAAAACCAGCCGCCGTCTTGTGCCTGGCCGCGCGTGTAGCCAAGTCGCGTGGCATGCCCGCGAAGTTTGAAGGCTTCGATCAGATAGCCCTCGAAATCCTTCAACTCGGTCGCATCGCGTTTCTCGTTCGACAATACGTAGCGGTTGCGGCCGAATTGCGTGAACAGCGGCTCAACCTGATAGTCGGCAAAGTGTTGGAGCCAGGCCGCCGCCGTTTCGGCCGGCAGGAGCGAACCGTGGGCCAGTCGCAGTCGAGCGCCCTCGGGCACAACCACCTGCTCGTCGTGCTCGTCGGTCAGCGTACCATCGTCGAGCGGACGAAACGTTTTTGCAACCACGTCGCCATCGACCACCGCCCAGACGAGCCGCTGGCAGAGTTGCCCGACGATGGGATGCTGGTGAAGATAAGTTTCCCAATCGGTGTAACTCCAGGTGCGCTCAGTACACATGGCCTCATACAGCCGGGCCGTCTGCTGGGCCACCAGCTTTTTCAAGTCGCTCTTAGCGGTGGAGAACGCCTTCTTGGCCGCTTTGGCTTTGTCGGCATCATCGTCTTTGCGCGGTTCGGGCAGCGACTTGAGCGGCTTGCCATTCTCGTCGGTAAGCACGATGGAAAAATCGGGCTTTAGCCGGGCCGTAAGTTGCCGCGATCCGTAATCAAGCTCCAATATCATCGTCTCATCGAAGCCGGCCGTCGGCACGGTTCGATCGGCCAATTCATCAATCGTCCAGCCTTTTCGTTCGGCGACGATCTTCACGTATTTTTCCGCTTCTTCGCGAATGCTCTTGGTGCGGAAGCGATTCGCCACCGAGAGCAGTAACTGGATGGCGGCGGGCCGATCAAGCGAGGCGAGCATGGCGACGAGTGCCCTGCATTGAGCGGCCCGGTAGCCATACCATTGCTTCAGATAATCGCCGACGATTTTTACCGCCTCATCGCCACAACAGGCGCCGGCCAGGGCAAGAATACCTTTTTGCTTAATGGCTGATCCGTTGCATTCCAAGCATAGCGTTTTGTAAGTCGCCTCCTCCCACTGCTCGAGCGTCATCACCTGAGGGAACATCCGGTGCGATTGTGCCGCCTGCTGCTTTGCCATCTGGCGCGCCTGAGCATCGGTGTACTTGCGGTGGGTGTCGTGCTCGACCCAGCATTGCAGCACGAATTTCCCCAACGATTCGCGGTCTTCCTTCGTGAACTGCTGACAATAGCGCCGCAGCACGGCCCCCGGTTCCGGACTGCCCAGTTTGTGCGTTTGCGCGAGAAACCAGTTGAGAATCTCGGCCGTCACCGGCTCTTTGGAGTCCTGCCAACGGACATCCGGCCAGGAATGGATAGGGAACCACGCCAGCTCCTTGTGAAGCCCTTTCTTCAGACCGCGCTTGGCGTCCACGAGCAACTGATCGCGGTCGAGATAGCGATCGATGCGTTCGCCCAGTCGCTCCAGAGCGGTCAGCATGGTGTCTTTCGCGGCGTCTTGTTTCTCTTTCTTCAGCGCGTTGTGCAACAGTACCGCCGCCTGTTTGTCGTGCGAACGTCCCAGCCATTCCGCGGCCACCACACGCGTCTGGTAATCGCCGCTGGTTAATGCATCGGCCAATCGCTGACGCACGTCGGGCACGCGCTCCATGATCTCCTGTGCCCGAGCGCGGTCGGTCTTGCCGGCACCGATGGCGATTTCCCAAATACGCGAAGTCAAGCCAGCCGGAACAGAACGAAAATGCGAAAGCACCTTCATGGTGTTGGCGCGGACGTCGCGCCATTCATAGGTGAAGCGCCCGGCGAGCGGTCGGTTTTCCAAGCCGTCTTGGAGCAACTGCAGGTGCTCGCAAAAGTAGTCAGCAAACTCTCCGGACAGCCATTGAAATCGCTGTGGAAAGCCGCTCAAGATATCGTAGCCGATCATTCGCGCATCAAGGCCAATGGCTTCCAGCGTAGCGGCCAATTCGCGCAAGGTAAAACCGGGCGGATGGCAGTTGTGGTGCTTTTGCAGAGATTGTTCCGTCCCCCAGATCATCATGGGGCGAGCCCATTGACGCGCCGTAATATGGCCCGTGATGGTCATGAGCCGCAACAGGTGAATCAGGTGAATATCGGGATGCCGGGCGATGCGCAAGAGCGGCTCGTTCATTTCTGCCCCGTAAAGCATCGGCAGCGCGGGTTCGCCTTCGAGCATGGGCGCCGCGTCGGTCAACGTCTCCATCCAACGGCAGAGCTGGTCGATGCGTGACTGGTCGTAGATCGGCGCGTCGGGCTGGGCATGCTGCGGATATTTCAGCCGATGCTGGGCGAGCGCCTGATT
>DASSFG010000892.1:0-10800 GCA_035694685.1 Pirellulales bacterium | reverse complement strand
GCCATGCCCAACCGCTTCATACGGTAATCGGCGGCCAGCAGCACGTGGGCAAAGCGGCTGGTGGGCGGCACGACGTGAAACGAGATTCTCTGCGGACCCATGGCCTTTTCGATCTCGGCGCCCACGGCCTTGGGATCGGAACTGAGTTGATAAAGCTGCGGCGCCATCTGTTGCAGGCGGGCCAGGCCGTCTTCCGTCGGGTCGATGGAGCAAGTGATCGCTTCGCGTCCCGCTTGCTCGGCCGTGCGCAGGGCAACTAGCAGATCGTCGAGCTGCATCACCGGTCGGCCCGTAGTCACGCCGACGACATTGCCGCGGGCGTCGACTTTCCAGCCTTCGCCATAGCCCACCAGCACGATATCGTTATGCTGAGGGTAAACAAGCACATATTCCACCCGCTGCAGTCCGGCCAGAAAGCGCACCTCGTCGGGTAGCGCCGCCTGATCGTTCATTCTGCCCAGCAATTCCGCCAATCCACGCAAGGAGATTTTGCGGATGTTCGCCTGCTGATTGAGTTGCTCGGGCACCGGCTTGAGCATGTCGAGCCAGAACTGCCGCAGGCCGTTATGGTCGCGTTCGGCGTTCGCCAACACGCCTTTGGTGTCAATCGAGATACCGCCGACCGCCGAACGAAAAAACTGCGCTCGGGCGGTCGAAGCCAAGAGCACCAGTAACAAGGCGGAGTGAAACGCCCGCACGAACCAACGACGTCCGAAACGCGAAACTGCGGATGACATGCAACGCCTCCTTATCGGGGCCCCCTTCTCAGGCCGATACAGCTCGCTCGACCCCGCGTCGAGCGGAGCCTTTATTGTACATCAGATTTCGCCGGCGGGGGCAATTATTTGACGCAAAAAATGGCCGCCTTGTGCAGAAGAACGGGCCTATTGCTTTGTCAGGTCTTCAATTTGGGGTCGCGTAATTCGTAGGTGGGCATTGGCCACCATGAATTCATGGTGGGCAATGCCCACCCTACACCCTGAACTATTAAGCACCAATTTCTTTGCGCCACGCGAAGATCGCTTTAGTTGTTTAACGGTAGGCGGGTACCCTCTGGGTGCAGCCCGCGCGATGGCAGAGCTCGCGCGGGCCGCTGGCCCTGCGGTTAAACGATGGGACCGTCCATCCCCTTGAACGTCTTTTACTCAGCAGGTACGACGATCGTCTGCTGCGAGCGATCGTCCGGTGTAAAGAGCCGCAGCTTGATGGGGCCGGTTTGCGAAACGACCGCCTTGGCAAACTCCTCAGGCGTGCCGACCGAAATCGAACCGACGTGGCTGATCAGACTACCCTCGCGCAACCCCGCCTCCCAGGCGGCGCTGCCCTCCTTTACCTCGCGAACGGTCACACAAGGAGTTGTAAAATCCTCGTTCGGGCCACCAAATGGGAATTGGCCCGCGGGGTATGGTTTTTTGGGCACGCGATAATCGACGACCGCGCCCCTCCAGTCAGGACGCCGCTCGGTATACGACTGCGGCAGCTCGACGCGGAGTTTGCCCAGCAAGACTCTGCGTTTGACCGGTTTGCCGCCTGCCACCTTCGCGACCGTTAACGTGGTGGTGCTGCCGGGAGGCAGTTTGCCGACGTGCAGACGCAGCCCGTCTTTGTCGTAGATCGCCCGATCGTCGACGTGCGTAATGGTGTCGCCCTGCGTGAGCTTCGCTTTGGCTGCCGGACCACCCGGCATGACGCCCGAAACTACCACCCCTGGTTCCCCCAGTTTCAACTTGTCGCGAGGCAGATTCTCCGGGTAAATCCCCAGCAGTCCATATTCCACTTCGCGGCCTTCCTTCAGGGCCTGAATGATGCGCAACATCGGTTTGTCGATCGGGATGGCATAGCCCGCCGGTTGCTCAAAGCCGGAGGCAGCCGCCAGGGAGGTGGTTAGACCGACCATTTCGCCGCGCTTGTTGATCAGCGCACCGCCGCTGGTGCCGAGATTCAAACGGGCGTCGGTCTGAATCAGCGTGCCGTAGTCGTGCAGCGGCTTTTGCGATTCGTCTTCACTGCTCGTCGCCGACTTGCGGGCCAGATTTGCCACGATGCCCCAGCTTGCGCTGGCCTGGCCGTCGCGTGCGATGCCGTAAGGATTGCCTAAGGCGATCACGAGTTGACCCTTGCGGAGCGTCGCGGCGTCGCCAAACTCGATCGGCGTAAAATCGCCTTTGCGTACAATGCTATCGTCAAGTGGTTCCAGCACGGCCAGGTCGCTCATGGCGTCACTGGCTTTGACCTTCATCGGAAAAACCGGCCGGTCGCTCGTCTTCACCGTAAAGACCTTGCGATCGATCGTCGTCACGTAAAAGTCGTTCAACTCAGGCTCGTCGCCCAACACGTGCCGGTTGGTAAGGATCAGGCCGCGAGCGTCGATCACCACTCCGCTGGCGAACTCGTTGGCGGCGAAGCCCGCGTCGACAGGGGTGCTCGTATCCGGCCCCACGCGCCTCGAAAGGGCGCCAGGATGGCTATCGGCAAGTTGTTGCGAAACGTCTCGTTTGCGTCGCGCAATGCTGACCACCGAGCGTTCCGCACGTGCAATGGCCCGCGAGACGACGCGTTCCACGGCAGATACCAGCTCCAAGTCGGCTGTGGCCTGTGGATCGGAATCGATCTCCGGAGTGCCCTCTTGGGCCAAGACAAACGAAGGCAAAAGGCAGAAGAATACGAAGGCAAAAGGCAAAAGGCAGAAGGCAGAAGAATTCTTCCGCCTCGCCTGTCCGGTATTCTGCCTTTTGCCCTTTGCCTTCTGCCTTTTTTGCCAGGTCATCGTCGTGTGCTTTCGCTTGTGTTATCGGAAAGCACCGACCGGCAATTGCCGCCCACCGGCAAGTGAGCCGACGCCGCGTACTTTCCCGGTTATTCCGCCCCCGCCCCGTCGCTTTCACCCGCATCACCGGCCGAGACGGTGGCCACGGCCCCGCCAGCCAGCACCTTCTCTCGCAATTCTTCGACCAGTGCGGGGTTTTCTTCGAGGTACGCCCGGGCCCGCTCGCGTCCCTGCCCGAGCTGCAGGTCGCCGTAGCGGAACCAGGTGCCCGAGCGGACGATCAGTTTGTGGGCCATGGCCAGGTCGAGCACGTCGCCTTCGTAGCTGATGCCCTTACTATGCATCATATCAAATTCGGCAACACGGAAGGGGGGCGCGACCTTGTTTTTCACGACTTTGGCCCGCACCCGCTGCCCGACCACCGCTTCGCCCTCCTTGAGCTGACCAATGCGGCGCACGTCGATGCGGCAGGAACTGTAGAACTTGAGGGCCCGTCCGCCGGGCGTGGTTTCAGGGCTGCCGAACATCACACCGATCTTCTCGCGAATCTGGTTGATGAAGATCACGCAGGTCTTGCTCTTGGAGATGGCGCCGGTCAGTTTGCGCATGGCCTGACTCATGAGCCGGGCTTGCAGGCCGACGAACGTATCGCCCATCTCGCCGTCGAGCTCCTTTTGCGGAACCAGCGCGGCCACCGAGTCGATGACGATCACGTCGACCGCGTTCGACTTAATGAGCATCTCCGTAATGTGCATCGCTTCTTCGCCGCTGCCCGGCTGGCTGACCAAGAGCGATTCCAGTTCGACTCCCAGCTTTTTGGCCCAGCTTGGATCGAGTGCGTGCTCCGCGTCGATAAAGGCGGCGATGCCTCCTGCCCGTTGTGCTCGGGCCACCACGTGCAGGGCCAGCGTGGTTTTGCCGCTCGACTCAGGGCCAAAAATTTCCACGATGCGGCCCTTGGGCACGCCTTGCCCGCCCAATGCCAGATCGAGTGAAAGGCTGCCGGTGGAGAGGCCCTCGATGCGCGGGGCATTTGCATTGCCCAGCGGCATGATGGCGCCTTCGCCAAACTGCTTTTCGATCTGAGCCAGCGTATTTTTGAGCTGCGAGTTGCCGTCGAAACGCGACGCAGTGGCATCGCGGCCGCCTTTTTTCTCCGCCATCTTGGCGGGTGTCTTGGCCATGGTTATTTCTTTCTTCGTCGTGCGATGGTTCGATTTTACGGCGCTGACCATGATAGGAATCCTTTTCTTGCCGGGCCAATTTTCCGAACTGACGAACAGAACGCCAGCCGGATGAACGTGTACCTACGTTCTAATGTATCGGCGTACATATTGTTTGGCAAGAGGGTTCCTCGGATTTTTTGCTTCGCCCCCTCGGTGGCCGACGACCGGCAGGCGAACGCGGGGATTCTAACACAGTTTTTGTCCTGCCGGGAAGAGTTGCCCCTTCTTTGTCCCCAAAAGGCGAAAGCCGCTTTGGAGTGCGGCGATTTATCGCCGCTTTGGTTTGTGGCGGAGCCACTTTCTTTTGGTCTCTCCGATCACCCGCCAACGAAAAGCTGCACCATCGAAAGAAAGGCCGCTCCGCGACCGGCGAAAGCGGCGATGAATCGCCGCACTCCAAAGGGGCCTCACACGACATCCACCACCTCGTCGGCCTCAATCAACATCAGCCTCGTGATGACTCGATCCGGCGAAAGGCCGAACATGCTCGACACCGCTTCGCGATAGGCCGCCAACTGTGGTCGGTAACGCTCGACGACCTTGGCGATCGCCGGCCGATCGCCGGGAGTAACAGCATCGGTTTTGTAGTCGAGCACCTCGGCGGCGAGGAGCGTGCTCGGCACCGCGGCGCGGGCCGATTTCGTCCGCCGTTTGACCGCCACATTGCCCGGCTGCGACGCGGAAAACGCGATCGCCGTCTGGCTTCGCACGAGCACCAAGCGGTCGAAGGTGCCGCTCAAAACCGTGTCGCGCAGTCGGACGGCGAAGGGCCGCTCGCGAAAAACCTCCAGCGTCGGTTGCCGGTCGGCAAGGTCGGCGCAAACCTCGGTGCGCTCCGCCCAGGGCGCCGTGCTCGCCGTAAGATAATTGTGGCGCGAGAGCACGTCACGCAGCCATGGATTCTGTAGCTTTGCCTGAAACTGTGCCAACCATTGTTCGGTGTCGGCGGATGAGGCCCCGATCGTCGCGGCCACGCGGCGCAACGCTGCGTCGTCAGGTGCGCCTTCGTCGAGCCATTCGATCTGCTCGAACCAGGCATGGAACGTGCTACCCCGCTTGACCGCCCGACCATCGTCCAGCGACATCAATGTTGCCAGATCGACTTGTGTGGCATGGGCCCGTGCCGACGGACTCTCGCGCTCCAGTCCACGGCGACGGCGCTTGGCCGGCGGCGCCAGGTCGACTTGGAAAGACGACCTCCGGGGCCACGTTTCGGCAGCGGGCTGGCGAGTTTCAGCCACCTTGCCGACACCGGCCCAGGTAGGGTTGCCGTGTTCGTAAACCACGCTGCTTTCCGGCAGCGGTTTGCCCTCCGTCAGGGCCGCGCGCAGCAGACCTGAGAACGTGCATCTTTTATCGCCGGACCGCGACGGAGACACGATAATGTGCAATGCATGAATGGCCCGCGTCATCGCCACGTACAACACGCACAACGACTCTCGAAGCTCTTGTTGAGAGTAGCGATCGTATGCCTCCCGCACCCGCTCGGGCAACAGTCTCCGCAATGCCTCGTTCGGATATCGGCAAATCAGATCGGCCGGCGCAACGGGGTCGGGCCGGCCGACGAGGACGGGCGGCGCTTGCCCGCACAGGCCGACGTCGAGCTGCGGCAGCACGACGATATCGAACTCGAGGCCCTTCGATTTGTGGATGGTCATGACGCGCACGTCGGCGGGCGAAGGGGCTTCGACGTGCTGGTTTTCGACGAAGTTGATAAAGTCGCGGGTGCGCAGGCCGGCGTCGGGTTCATAACGGTAGGCCAGCTCGACGAGTTGCAACAGCCGGCTGGCGTCGCGCGGGCCAGAGTCTTCAGCCAGCTCGCGGGCCCACCGGTAGAGCGTCTTGCCATATCCCCAGGTCAACAGGCGCTCGCGAACTTCGTGAGAGATTCGCTCCGCCTGGCGGTCGTTCTCGTGATCGTCGAGTCCCAGGGTGCGGCCGAGAGGCGAGTGAGCGACATGGAAGCGGGCGGCCGTGTCGCCGGGATGATCGGCCAGCGCCAAGAGCGACAAAATGATCAGCACCGCGGGCGAATCGGTGAGCGGATTGCCGCCTTCCTCACTGGCCGAGATACCGTCACGGCCGAGGGCTTGAATGAGCGTGGCGATGGCGTCGTTGTTCCGCACCAGCACTCCCACCGATTTGCCCGGCGTTTCGTGTACCAGCCGCGCGATTTCCTGTGCGGCGAATTGCAGGGACTTTGCCTTTTGCTCGTCGGTTGTCTCGCCGGCCGGAGCGGTAACCATACGTGCGTAGCCGGCCAAATCCTGCTGGGCAGTCGTGTGGGACTGATAGCCGCGGCGCCATTCGGTGGTAGCGGCGCTGAAATCGGCCAGCACGGGGTTAGTGTGGAGATGCTCGAAGACGCGATTCACCGTATCGACGATGGGCTGGGCCGAGCGGCGGCTGCACGCCAGCACGGGTTGCGCGAGGCCCGGCCAATCGTTGCTTAATGAATCGAACAGTTCGGCCACTCCGCCGCGCCAACCGTAGATGGCCTGCTTCGCATCGCCCACGCAAAAGAACGAAGCTGCGGCGCCCTCGCGCATCACGTTCTCTACCAAGGGCCGCAGCACCTTCCACTGTTCCAGCGAAGTGTCCTGAAATTCATCGAACAGCACGTGGTTGATGAGCGTATCGAGCCGGAAGGCGAGCCGCCGCTTGTGCTCGAGCAGCCCCGACTTGCCAAGGGCCAGCGTAATGTCGTCAAAGCGCAAGGCCCGTTGAGCGAGCTTGAGCCGTGTATATTGAGCATCGAATTTTTCCAAAAACTGGCGCGCGGCGTGATTGCGATCAACGAGCTGCCCTACGAGCACGCCTTTTGCATGCCGCAACAACGCCTTGTATACCTCGGCCAGGCTGTCTTCGATCGGCTTGCCATAATAAGTCTCTTCCGCGCACAACACTTTGTTGGCCAGGCCATTTTCGATGAAGGTGGCCCAATCGCCGGCCCGCGCGGCGGCCAGATCTTTGTCACGAGCGGCGGCAAACCTCTTGTCCTTCGGCAGCTCGCATTGGCTTAAGGCATCGATGGCCGCCGCGAGTTTTTCGTCGGGCAACCGTGGCGACCGTTCGATCGCTTCCCACGCCGCGACGCTGGTTTGTTGATAGAGTGCATAAAGATCGTTTACCAACGACTGAAGCTGCTCGTTCACCGATCGCGTCGCGTCGCCTTTGGTAAGCAGGTGCAACAGCGTGAGCGTATCGCGAACGTCTCCCGCGGCGAGCACGGCCTGTGCGGCATCGTTTCGCAACCGAGTGTCGGTCGATTCTTCAACGATTCTCCAGCCGGGCGCCAGCCCCAATTCCAGATCGAAGCTGCGAGCGAGCTGGGCAAAGAACGCGTCGAGCGTCGAGATCCGCAGGCGATGAAGCTGGTGTACGAGCCCTTCCAGCACTTGCTGAGCGTGCGACGAGCTGAAATTCGCGTCCCCAATGAACCTGGCCAGCTCGACCGCCTGGTCTCGATCTACGGCCGCGTGCGCCAGCCTCGTCAGCACGCGTTCGAGAATCTCGCCCGCCGCCTTCCGCGTAAACGTGGTGGCCAGGATTTCGTCGGGCGACTCACCTGCCGCCGCCAGCCCCAAATAGCGGTTCGAGAGCTGAAAGGTCTTGCCCGTGCCGGCAGAAGCGCGGATCAGCGTATGGGGAAATCGTGTGGAAGAAGCGGTCATCCATGTCCTCACAGCATTCAAACAGGACTGTATCTCTGATCCAAAGTTCTTAGAGCAGACGGTTGTCGACCTGGAGGCAAATGGCGGCGAAATCATCGAAACTGGGTCCCGGCGAAGCGGGCGGCCAAAATTCCTGCCCGCGAATTTTGCGGACCACCTCGCGAGCCGTTTCGTCAGCCGATTCCAAGTCGGTCTGTTCCCACGGCGCGAGCTCGTCTTTCACGGCTGAAAGGCTTTTGGGAAGCAGAATGTAACCCAGGCCGACGTTGTCGCCGCTGATTGAGACGGCGCCGGCCAAATGACGATAGAGCGGCAATTGCAGGTCGATCCATTCGCCATTCTTACGCCGGTGCGTCGTGTTTGGACCATCGCCCTTTTCGGACGTTTTGTAATCGAAGATGATGTAGCGGCCATCGCTCTCATGCACGTCGATGCGGTCGATGCGAGCGCGCAGGAAGATCGGCTCGCCGTCGACATTGAACGGCGCCACACCGTCTTCGACTTCAACCTCGGTCTTTATGATCCGCCAACCTTGCGAAGCCCAGTCGGCCTGCCAGCGGGCAAACGCCGCCAGCCGCAATCGCAATTGTTCCACTTGCAGCTCGACGGCCGGCAAACGCTCTTTGCCATAATGGCCCAACACCAGACGGTCAAGCTCCGCATCGAGCAAGTCCTTGATTTTCTCCGGCTCCGTCAAGCGCGAGTTGTCGGGGACCTCGCCGAACGTCTTCAGCACGTCGTGGGCCAGCGAGCCGAACGCCAATGGATCGAGCTCTTCGGCCAGATCGCACAGCGGAGCTAGCCGCTCGACATGCCGCAGGTAAAAGCGGTAGGGACAAGCCAAGAAATCGCGAAATTGCGTGACCCGCAGGCTGGTGAGCGGCTGCTCCTGCTTGCGCGGCCTGGGCGGCGCGAAACGCGAACTGCTTACCCCTGGCGGCAGACCGTGCGGAACTTTTTCCACGGCCGTCGGCGAAATGCCAAAATATCCAAGCACCCGTCCGGCGATCTGTTCGCGCGGGCAGGCAAAGGCCAGACGGCTTGGCGAAAGCGGGTCGCCCTCGGCGGAACGGCGGCCGGCAATCAACACCAGTTTCTCTCGCGAGCCTAACAATACGGACAGGGCGTAGGCGTCGCGAGCGTAACGCTGATCGTTGTCAACCAGGCCAAGCTGCCGCCGCAGGCCATTGGGCAGGAAAGGATCGGCGTTGATAAACGACGGCACGAAACTGTCGTTGAAGCCCGTCACGATCAAGGCCGGCGCATCGTCGAGCGGCAATTCCAGCCAGCCCAACAGCTCGATGGCCGAGTGTCCGGCGGGCGGCGGTATCGGCTTGTCTTCAATCTGCCGCAGCAGCAGGCGAATGGCGTCCGGCGCCGACCAGCGGCCGGATAGTTTGGCGTCGGACGTGAACGCTTGGCGCAGCACTCCGTGGATCGCGTCGCATGCTTCCAGAATCACGCGTCCCTGCGTATGGTTGCGGTCGAGCTGCCGCCAGCCGTAAACCGCGACAATCAGGGCCGCGATCTCGGCTGCCCACTCAGCCAGCATATGCTGTCCTTGCAGTGCTTTAGTGAGCTCGGCGATTTTCTTCTCGACGGCGGCCACCTGCCGTGCGGCTCCGCTGCGCTCGAGCGACGTGCCCCCCAGGCGCGCTTGCAGGTGCTGGTTGTACCACCTGTCGAGCGCCGTCAGCCAATTACCAGCGTAGGTCCGGTTGTCCAGCCTGACGTTTTCGCCCTCTGAGCCGGCGTCAGGCTGGAAAGCCTGACCTACGTCTCCCGCGGCGGGAAGGCGACGGGCCAGCCAGGCTTCGACGTCGGGATGCCGCACCAGCGCGGCGAAATCGCCAAATCGCTCCCCGTCGAGGTAATCGGCCATGGCCGACAGCAGGCGGTATGGACCGGTCTGCTTGACGCGCAGCGCCTCGGCATAACGCGAAGGAAGATCGAACTGCTCGAAGCGCCGCTCCAAATAGGGCGCGACACTCGCGTCCGGCACGCCGATCGTAATTTCGTCGGCTCCGAACCGCCCTTCAAAACCAGCCAGCAGGTCGGCGACCGCCGTCGCCTGATCGGCCGGGCCTTCCGCCACCACAAGTTGCCGCTCGTCAATATGAATGTGGGCCGATCGCCACGCGGAGGTGACGATCACCCCCAACTTCGTAAAGCGGTTTGCTAGTTCTTCGGGCGCATAAACCAGGGCGGTCACCCGTTCGCCGAGCAGCTCCAGCATTTGCTCGATCACGACCGGCAGGTCGGCAACGCCGACGAGCACGATGTCGCGCTCGCTTCGGCAGGCGCCTGCTTGCACCGCGCAGAGCCGCGCCCATTGCGTATCGAGCAGCCCCAGTACGCTCAACCGGTTCACGTAAGCATTTTGCACCGCAGCCAGCGTCTGCCAGCGGCCTCGTTCAACGGCGTGCGCCGAACTCGATCCAGGATCTCCGGCTTGGCCAAAGCCGCGCTCGGCCACCTCGGCGAAAGTCAAACCATGCCCGGCCAACTCGTCGTGCAAGCGATGCACCAGCTCCGCCAAGCCCAACCAACGGGAGGGATCTTTGCGATCGGGCAATTCGGGCACGATCCGCCGCAGCAATTCGGCGTCGGTCTCTTCCAGTGCCCGCAGCCAGGCCAGCCGGCAAGTGAGCTCATCAGCCAAGTGTCCTTCGGGCTCGTAGAGCTTTTCGGGCAATTGTCCGCCGGTAGTGATTTGCGGCGGCGTGAGCGCAAGGCGCCGCTCTTCGGCCTGCTCGACGAGAATCTCCAGCAAACGTCGGCCAGCTCTGGCGCCGGGCAAGGCGACGATGGTCCGAGACATGTCGGCCGTGGCAGGCGCGGCGTAACGTTCCAGCAGCCATTCAGCCGCTTGTTCGAGCGCGGGACGGCTCCATCCTAGAAAAGTTCGCACGGGCAACATGCCGATCTCCTGATGAACGCGTGTTTCGCATTATGCTATATTTCGGGGTAGGATGCCAAGCGCCATGAACCGTTGGAACGTGTCGTAGGGTGAGACAAGCTCGCTGGAGCGAGCGCCGGCCCACCAGTATTATGATGCCCAAATAATGGTGGGCCGGCGCTCGCAGCTTGCTCGTCCCAGCCTGGCTCGCGCAAAATGAAATTCTGGATACGA
>DASSFG010000891.1:0-4839 GCA_035694685.1 Pirellulales bacterium | reverse complement strand
GCCTGATACGTCGATCAGAAACACCAGGTTGCTGGCGGGCCGGTTTTCCAGGTCGATCTCGCGGCCCTTGAGCGCGATGCGCAGCAGGCGATGTTTTGGCGCCCACGGGCAGCCCGCCACCTCGGCATGCACGGCAAACGGCTTATCATCCTGCGGCGGAGCGTAGTGATAGGTGAAATAGTTCACCATTTCCTCGATCCGCACCGCATCTTTCGGCGGCAGCCTCCCACCGTTCAAAAACCGCCGCACGTTAGCGTAAGAAGCTGTATCGACGTCGATCGAGAAGGTCGAGAGCGGGTTTTGGAGAACGTCGAGGAAGGGGTTTTCGTAGATGCGGTCGTAGGATTCGGTGTTGTGCTCTGGGACGCCCAGGAGTGTGCTCTCTTCCTCCTGAATCAAAATTCTGGGCAATGCCTTGGACAGCTCATTGGACGCTTGCCTTTTACTGCCGGTGGTTCCGAACATCCCGTTGTGGTTAACGTCTGCGGATTCGCCGTCCGGCAACACTGGAGTGACAAGATCTGCAACTGGATAGACGGTTGGCATAGGTTGCCGCGTCTTCGTTTCATATATGGAACTCTTCGCCTTATTTGAGGGTCGCGCCGGTGTTGTTTGTTGAAGTCTTTCTACGCCAAAGGACGGTTCTGTTTTAGAAAGGTCTCCGCCCGCGCCTCCCCCGATTTGCTCAACGCGTACTGGCTTTGTCCCTGAAGATCCGGAGCTGCCAGCAATAAACCCTTCGCCAATAGCGCTATCCGGATATTCGATTCCCGTCGCCTTACCTTTGTAGTGAGACCGATCCGCGTTGAATTCAGTCTGATATTTACCGACTTTCTTAACGGCGCTACTTGATGAGTCCACAAGCGACACCATGGTGGCTTCTCGCGAGCGCTGAATTGGGGGCCACAGGAGCCGCACTGACGCGGCGGTGAGACACAACAAGATTGATGCTGCGAGTAGATATTTGCGGTACGCGCGACGTCGCGGACGTACCGCAGGCGCCGCCTGTCCATCTGTCGCCGCATGGCTGGAGATGCGCCGCACAATTTGCTGCCGTCGATCGGCCGATAATCCCGGCGACGGTTCCGTCGCCAACGCGGCGGTCAGCATTTCGACGGAGCGGCGGATGTCGCTCACCTCTTGAAGAACCGACTCTGAGTCGGCCAACTCTTTCTCGACCGCGGCCCGTTCGTCGGCCGACAACTCGCTCAGAACATAAGCCGTGAGACGTGCCTCGGCGAGTTGGGACGCGTCGAATTCGCCATCGTGCGGTTCGCCGTTACCGGCGGCGGGGTGTTGGTTGCCGTTGGAATTCATCGTAGGTTCCCTTGTTTCGCCATGCCGAATCTCGTTCGGCGTTGATTACAAAAGTTGCCACCCGTCCCCAATGCACTCATTCCCTTTTCATCTATGGGCCGCGCAGCGGTCTGAGCGGGCATTAGAGATCATGCCACTAGCCGGCTTTAGCCGGGCTTTTCGCCCTTGCCACCAGCTTTAGCTGGTGGTTGCCGATACATTCACCCTGCTGTCAGCCGGCTTTAGCCGGGCTTCTCGATTGTGGCTTTAGCCCCTGGTTGCCGCTCAATGGCTAAAGCCCATGTCGAGAAGCCCGGCTAAAGCCGGCTCAAGGTCTCGAAGACTTCCGCAGACCACCAGCTAAAGCTGGTGGCAGACCAAGCAAGCCCGGCTGAAGCCGGCTCAGTTGCGGCTACGGCACCCTTCGGCCTTTTTTCAGGAGGCCCCTGCCGACTCAACGTGGAACGCATCATCCCCTCTTCTCCACCTCGCCCAGCAATTCCTTCCGCACTGCTTTCAACGCTACGTGCAACAGATAGCCGACGTTCGAGACGCTCAGTCCCGTGACCCCGGCAATCTCGCGATAACTCAAGCCCGCTTGGAACTTGAGCCGTACCACCTCCTGTTGGTTCTCGGGCAATCGGCCCAGCAGCGCCAGCACCTCAGCGTTCGTCTCGTCGCGCTCCAGCGCGTCCTGCGGTGGCGCGTCGCCGGAGCAACGGTCTAACTCCTCGGGCAACGTGGCGCGCATGCGGTGTTCCTTTCGTTGAACGTCAAGCGCCCGGCGGCGGCAAACGGTGTAAAGCCATTCGGCCAGTCGGCCGTCCAGTTCGTGCCGGTCTTGTTCGCAGAGCCGCAGGAAGGTGTCTTGCACCACGTCACGGGCACGTTCCACGTCGCCCGTGATGCGCGCGGCATAGCGAACGAGCGGTCCTTCGTAGCCTTCTACGACCGACCTCAGCCACTCGCTCGCGCCGGCAGCCTGCGGGTTGTTCATGGCATCCCTGATTCCCCCACCTTAGATAACGCACCAGCCGGCGATTTATTAGGCCGGTTATGCCGATTTTAGCGTTTTTGGAGGGCGCTTCATCGCCGCTTTGGCCGTAGGGTGGGGCAAGCGAGCGGAGCGAGCGCCGGCCCACCATAACCGACTTGTCAGACCCTACAAAGAAAGTCGCTCCGCGACGAGTGAAAGCGGCGATAAATCGCCGCACTCCAACCGCACTCCAAAGGGACGGCCTAGATTTCAGATGTATGAATGGTTGGTTGCACCCGCTACTTGATGATCTGAGCGACGCGAAAAACTGGTCGTACCAGGCAGGGGGCGTTTGCGCGGCCGAACCGACGGCATTGGCGGCCCTCGCGCTTGCCGCTCACCGTCGTATCGACGCCGCCCAGGCCGCCTGCGACCGACTCACCCAACTCCAGTTTGCCGACGGCGGTGTGCCTGTAATGGCCGACCAAACCGCCCCTTGCTGGCCGACCGGTTGGGCCGTGCTCGCCTGGTCGGAGTTCGATTCATTGACGGACGACACAAAGTACCACGCAAACGCCGAGCGCGCTGTCGGCTACATCTTGTCGCTGCACGGGCGGACAATGGAATCGCTTGACGATATGGGACATAATCCGCGGCTCGATGGTTGGCCCTGGGTTGCCGGCACGCACCCCTGGTCGGAGCCGACGGCCATCAACTTGCTGGCCCTCAAAGCCACCGGCCGCAGCCAGCATCCGCGCGCTCGTGAAGCGGCGGCCATGCTCATCGACCGCCTGTTGCCCGACGGCGGCTGCAATTATGGAAACACCACCGTGCTGGGACAGTTGCTGCGCCCGCACGTCGAGCCAACTGGGCTGGTACTTGCCGCCTTGGCCGGCGAAGCCGATGAGAGCGGACGGTTGCAGCGATCGCTGGATTGGCTGAAACAAATCGTCGGCCAAACGTACGGAGGCGCCTCGCTGGCATACGCACTCATCGGTTTGACGGCGCATGCGCGACGGCCCACAAATGCCGATCGATGGTTGGCCTCGGCTGCGCAATCGATCAGATGGAATTATCAACCGTTGCGCAAGGCGTTGATTGCGTTGGCTGCAGATTCGCACGCATTAATTGCGTTGGACGAAAACCGTCGCGCGCTGAAGGAGCCAACGCCATGCTCGTTGTAAGCTTGCCGCTCAGCGCGTCAGAGCGGCGCGAGGGAATGACGCCCTTTCAGGGCTGCCCACTTCTTTTCGCTACCGTAACCCAGGGCTACGCTGCGCTGCGCCCTGGGCTATCGAATACGACCCCTTTGGGGTCGGTGAACAATGCGTACCCGTGCCACTCCAGCCGTGAGCACGCCAAAGCATGACAACCACTCCTTGCCGCGAACCGATTCTCGAACAGCCGACGCTGGCACGGCGCTCGCTTTTGATCGGCGCTGGCGCAGCGGCGGCGGGCGCGGCAGTGTTGCCTTGGCTGCGCACGCTGTTTGCCCGGCCGGCGCCAGTGTTTCTCGCGCGAGGGCAACGCTACGATGGGGCTTTAGAGCAGACGATCCGCGACGGATTGATTGCCACCGGCCTCGATCCCGCCGCCTTGCGTGGATGCAAAGTCTTGCTGAAGCCAAACCTGGTCGAGCCGAGCCGCCAATCGCCGCAGGTGACAACGCACCCGGCGATGGTTGTGGCCGCGGCCGAAGTATTCCGCAGGTGGGGCGCCGAGGTCGCCGTCGGAGAAGCGCCAGGACACCTCCGCGATACCGAGCTGGCGGTCGCCGAGTCGGGCCTGGCCGAAGCGCTCGATGCGGCAAGACTCGAATTTCGCGACCTCAACTACGAAGAGCCGGTTTGGACAAAGAACGCCGGCGGCGCCTCGAGGCTGCCGGGCTTCTGGTTTCCGCGCAGCGTGGCGGAGGCCGATCTCGTCGTGTCGATGCCCAAGCTGAAAACGCACCATTGGGTCGGCATGACGGCCGCGCTCAAAAACATGTACGGCGTGTTGCCCGGCATCCAATATGGCTGGCCCAAAAACGTGCTGCACCACGCCGGCATTCCCGAAACGGTCTGCGACATCAACGCCTCGCTCGGCAAGACCATCGCCATCGTCGATGGCATTTTGTGCATGGAAGGCGACGGGCCAATCATGGGCACGCCCAAGCCGATGGGCCTGGTGGCCATTAGCACGAATCTCACGGCACTCGACGCCACTTGTGCCCGAATCATGCGATTGGAGCCCAAGCGTATCGGCTACCTGAACCTCACAGCGGGCCGTCTTGGCCCGCTCGAAGAGCGGCTGATCGCCCAGCGCGGAGAATCCTGGCGCGAGCTCGCCACTCCCTTCAAGCTGCTCGACAAGCCGCACCTGACTGCGCTTCGCGGCTCGCCCTAGCGCTATGTCGGCCGTGGATCGATGGATGGTGGTGAGCATAGAGTAGGGTGGGACGAGCGAAGCGAGTCCCACCATGATTTTACCGCTTGGTGGGACTCGCTTCGCTCGTCCCACCCTACGACTATTGAGCGCGCTTCGCGGCACGCCCTAGCCGGTGGGGTACTGCCGGCAATATTCGA
>DASSFG010000890.1:0-8638 GCA_035694685.1 Pirellulales bacterium | reverse complement strand
GACGGTCGAAACATCGGGCGAGCACGAAGCGGCATATTTGACTTTCCACTCACCCAATTTCAACAAGGCAATGTTCTTCGGGCTGACGTCTATGATGTTGTTCGGGCTGACGTCGATAACGTCTTCGATCAGTTGCAGCGTATTGGCAATGGCGAGATCTAGACCCTTCAGCTCGACTGGTTTGCCGTCCTTCATCTTCACTGGCTCGCGCACCAGCACGATGGTCGCGTCGCCCCACCCGCGTCGATTGACGCGGCCGAGGCGTTGGACGAGCGAGTCAAGAGTCGTGGCGTCACAGACCATGTGATCGGCATTCAAATCGAAGCCGACTTCGCCGGCGCTTGTTGATATGAGGAAGACGCGTGTCTTGTTTTCAACAATATCCGGATTTTCGCCTCCATCAAGAAAGCGTTTCAGGACGGGTTTTTCAACCAGTTTATCACGTTCCAGACCGCGCATCGTGCCGGTGAGCACTTCCACGGAATTAACATACGGGGCATTCTTGATCTTGTTGGGTTTGGAGCCTAACTCACCGACGGATTCGGCTACGTGCTCGCGAACTGCTTTAGCGACTGCCTTCGCATCTTCAGGTTTGCGGACAAAGACGACGATGCGTTTGCCGCGAAGCATGTTGTCTTGGGCCAGCTTGATGGCTTCGCTGGCGAGCTTGTTGGTTAATCCCTCGTTTCCATCAAGCTGCGTAATCCTCACGTGTTTCGTGGCTTTGTAGCGGTTGCGAACCGTATCGTCGGCAAAATCGCCCGTTCGACTGTCGAAATCGCCTTCAAGTCGAAAGACGTCGATTGTTGAATCGGTTGAAGATGAAGATGTCGCCGACATGCGTATAACGCGCATCGGTTTGCCGGTGGAAATGGAATTGGCACAAGCCTTGTTGAATCCCCCGATCGATCCGAGCAGTCGTTCAAACGGCCTTGACAAGTGCGCCTCATCCAGCACCAGCAGTGAATCCTGTCCAAGCAGGCCCGCATCGAGCGGGCGGCGTTTGTAACTGGAGCGGTAGCCGGAAAAGAGCAGTGCAGAGCCGATGAGATCAACGGTGCCGATGATGATCGCGGGCCGGGACGGGTTGCGCGACCATTCGCGGTTGTCAGCGAGTTGCCCGCGAAGCGTTGAGATCGCCGGGACCGGAAAAGACTTGCAAAAGGGCTCCAGGTCGGGCTGGCGACGGGCTAACCGGTGAAGTGCTTTGACGCGTCGTTGGAGTTTAGTCGCGAGAGCCGTAGCCTGATCAACGACGGTTCGCCGATCAACGACATAGATCAGCCGGCGCGGCAGCGTCTCGTTGGCCGCCCGCGCAATGAGCCAAATGGCCATCACCATTGTCTTGCCAAGTCCAGTCGGTAGATCAATGACCGAAGGAATGTTTTTCTTGACAGAAAAATGGTCCCGGAAAAGTCGCTCCTGCCAACTGAGCGGTGCATTGCGCGTGAGTTTCTTGAAGATCGTCCGGAATTCCGCGTCGTTCATGGTCCGGTGCCTCCTCGCGTACGATAGAGTTCACGATCAGAGTCGTCGGGCGGCAGATAGTCGGACGTAGAAGAGGAGCGACAAAGGCGTTTTGGGCGCTCCAACGGCGATTGATTCAAATCGCCGCACGCGGCGGCGAAGAACTCGCGAAAGCTCAGGCGGGACATGATCGCCCCCTTTGTTTGTGTGACCCTGCCGCCCGCTCGGCGGCGATGCTGGTTTTTGTAACGCGCTTTTTGGCGATTGCAAGAGTCAGCGGGAAAAAAGTGGGGAGCGGTAGACTGGCTCGTGGCAGGAGAAGCACCGGGTTGTGTTGCCCGCGAATCGGGCGAAGGCGCTTCGGGACGTTGACGGTGGCCCGGCCCACTCAGACAATCGAGGTATGGAAATTCCCGGTCGCGTGCAGAACGGTGTCGTGGTGTTGGAAGGCGCTGCCACATTGCCGGAGGGCACGAAGGTAACTGTTTGCTATCACGCGCGGGCCGATGCGGGCCCGCAGCCACCAAAGCGGCGCATCGAAGTGCCGCTCGTGAAAACCGATGAACCCGGCACCGTGCATTTGACCGCGCAAAGGATCGCCGAGATTCTCGACGAACAAGATGTTTCTCCCCGACGACTTTGGGATCGCGCGGCGTGCTAACCGGCATGAGCGGTCGACGTCATTAGAGTGGCGGCCACGGCACGGCGGAGCGTGCCTGCTACTTTGGAAGAACGAGCGAAAGCTCATGCGGGACAGATTGCCCCCTTTCCTTGTGTGGCCCTGCCGCCCGCTTGGCGGCGACGCTGGTTTTTGTAACGCTCTTTTTCGAGATTGCAAGCATGTGCGACGAGATTATTTTTGAAATGGAAGAGGCGGCATGCGAGCTGTCAAGCAGCTCTCGACTACGGAGATGCTAAGACGACGAGATTTCGACGTGCGATGTACTAAGGGCCGCACCATGCGGCAAGAATACCGTCCATCGCTGTTCGTCATCATCGACCCGAACCACGATTTCGGCAGAACCTGGCGGCAATTCGGTCGGTTCGCGCAGCACACAACGATTGGGGCCTAACTTAGCTAATGGCACGAGACGGCCGTCAGCCAAAAGGTGCAATTGAACGTCGGCGGAATGCCCGTGCGTGGAAAGATCGATCATGGACGAGCCGCTAGAAGGCGTCGAAACAAGAGCCCAGAAGTATGCCGAAGCATGCGGCCTGACGATCGGACCACAGCTCGGCTCTGGACGTGATGGTACCATCTGGCGAGTTAATCGCCAATCGCGCGTCTCGGCGATCAAGGTTCACGAACGCAGGAAGTCCTACGCTTGCGAACGAGACGCCTACCTCCGGCTTCGCATGCGTAAGGTCGAAGAGATTTGCGGCTTGAACGTGCCCGTTCTCCTCGATTGCTACTTTGGCGGCGGCACCGCGGAAGTTAAGGCAAAATGCAAAATGCAAAATGCAAATTGGAAAGGCGAGCGAGGGCGCCGCGAGAAGAGGGAAGCGACGTCGATAGCGGCGATCGGCTTGCACTCGATAAGCTGCGGCGCGACAATGTCGTCCCAGTTGCTAGCTTGCGGAGAGTGGAAAGAACCATGATGAAATCGAGCGTGACCGTCAGCCTGGTGCCCGAGGCGCGGGGGGGGCCGTTTGTTTTTTGGGACGACTTGCCGGCGGCGTGCCGCAAAGCGCGCGAGCTGGGTTTTGACGCGATCGAAGTCTTCCCGCCGTCGGCCGAGGCCATCGACGCGGCGCAGTTGCGCACGTTACTCAATGACTACGGTCTGCATCTGGCGGCCGTCGGCACCGGCGCGGGTTGGGTCAAAGGGCGGCTGCACCTCACGCTGCC
This sequence comes from Pirellulales bacterium, assembly GCA_035694685.1. Lineage (GTDB taxonomy): Bacteria > Planctomycetota > Planctomycetia > Pirellulales > JAICIG01 > DASSFG01. The sequence goes on along the minus strand of DASSFG010000890.1, from coordinate 5,322 downwards.
CGACGCGGCGGCACGTCAAAAGGCCCGTCAGTTCATTCGCTCTATCATCGACCTGGCGGGCCGCTTTGGCGCGCCGGCCATCATTGGCTCCATGCAAGGCCGTAGCGGCGACGGTGTCGATCACGTTACCGCCACCAGTTACCTCGCCGAGGCGCTCGATGCACTGGGCGAGCATGCGCGGCAATTTAATGTGCCGCTCATCTACGAGCCGCTCAATCGTTATGAAACGAACATGACCAACACGGTCGAGGCCGGCATCAAATTGCTGGAGAAACTTTCGACGAAAAACGTCGTGCTGTTGGCCGACCTGTTTCACATGAACATTGAGGAAGCGAATTTGCCGGAGGCGATCCGACGGGGCGGGCGGCACATCGGGCACCTGCACTTCGTCGATTCAAACCGCCGGCCGGCTGGCTGCGGCCACCTGGACTATCGCCCCATTGCCGCGGCACTGGCCGAGATCGGCTACCAAGGCTATGCTTCGGCCGAGGCTTTTCCCTGGCCTGATTCCGACGCTGCCGCGCGGCAGACGATGAAGGCGTTTCGAGAATTTTTCAGCACGAGCACCTGACGCGGCACGACGATGGCTGACGAAGCACCGGCCGCTCCGCGCCGCCAGCTTACGTTGTTCGATTCCACGTCGATCATCGTCGGCATCATTATCGGCTCCAGCGTGTACGTCACCGCGCCGCAGATTGCCAAGAGCGTGCCCGATACGCTTTCGTTTCTCGGCGTGTGGCTGGCGGGCGGTGCTTTCGCCCTGGTCGGTTCGCTGTGCTATGCCGAGTTGGCCACCGCCTTGCCGGCCGACGGCGGCGACTACGTCTACCTCTCGCGCGCCTATGGCCGGCCCGTCGGCTTCCTGTTTGCCTGGTGCGAGCTATGGCTGGTGCGGCCCGGCGCCATCGGATCGATGGCCTTCGTCTTCGCGCAATATGCGGATCACATTGCGCCCTTGGGTCGCCTTTCGCCCGTCATTTACGCGGCCGGCTCGGTGATCTTGCTTACCGGCACCAACCTGCTGGGCGTGGCCACCGGAAAGTGGACGCAAAACGCCCTGACGTTAATCAAACTGGCGGGGCTGGCCACGGTGATCGTCATCGGCTTCAGCGTGGCGGCGCCGGCGGACATGAAACTGACCGCCGACAAAGCTTCTGAACCAAACTGGGGCTTCGCGATGATTCTAATCCTGTACGCCTACGGTGGCTGGAACGACATGGCGTTCGTGAGCGCCGAGGTGCGAAACCCGAACAAGAACATACTGCGCGCCCTGTTGCTCGGCACGATCACGGTGACAGCCATTTATCTTTTGGTCAACGGGGCCTTTATACACGCGTTAGGATTGTCGGGCGTGCGAACGGCAGACGCGGTGGCCGCGGACGTCACGCGGCTGGGGCTGGGCGAACTGGGCGACAAAGTGGTGAGTGCCCTGGTCGCCATTTCGACCTTGGGAGCAATCAACGGCATGACCTTTACCGGCGCCAGGATTTATTACGCTTTGGGGAAGCAGCACGCCCTGTTTCGCGCCTTCGGTGTATGGAGCGCGCAGCGCGATGCACCGGTCCCCGCATTGTTGTTGCAAGGGGCGATTACCGCGATTCTGATCGTTGCGTTCGGCTGGTCAGAAGGAACGCTTTCACGCGAAGGATTTGAGCGGATGGCCAAGTTTACGTTCCCGGCGTTCTGGCTCTTTTTGTCGCTGGTGAGCCTTGCCGTGCCTGTGCTTCGTTGGCGCGAACCCGAACTGCCGCGTCCCTGCCGAACGCCGTTTGTGGGAGCGACCTCGCTGGCATTTTTTGCCGGCACGGCCTTTATGCTGCGCGAGAGCTACAACTGGGCATTGAAGGGCGGCGAGCCGCAAGCCTTGTGGACCCTCGCCGCCTTTGCCGCCGGCGTAATCGCCTTGGCCGTCGATCGGCTGCTTCGAGGCGCGGCAGCGCCTTGACGCTGCGTAAGTTTTACTTCGGAATACGAACGAAGTTAGGGGAACGGCGGTACAACGGCGCGACGCAATGTTGCGCCGGCGATCGCTCCGCTCGCTTGTCCCACCCGGGCCTGGCGCGAAATAGGCGATTTATAGGCCCAAAACGAGGGAGGGTTTATTGTCGGATTTGTTCCGCTCCGCGGGGCTTGTCCCCGTGGCCGGCACGATTGACTGGCTAACAGGCCACTGCCGCAAAAAAAACGCTTCTCCGCCGGGCTCGTCCCGGTGGAAAGCACGACTCGTTGGCTCGTCGCACAAAGCCCGTCAATCATGTGCTCGACCGGGACAAGCCCGGCTCGGGGCATGGCGTGCCGCGGGATCGTCCTTTAGCCTGTCAATCACCTCCCGCCGGGGGCAAGCCCCGGACGTGGCGGAACAAAACCAGCATCAAGCCGGTCGCATTGCGAAGCTGGATTTTGCGCAGGCCAGTCCCACCCCTGTGGCGCCTCGTCATTCGGATTTCGCCATTCTTTCGTCATTCATGCTTCGACATTCGTCATTGCCATCCGGCATGCATCCCTCTTTGGCACGATGGTTGCACAAAACCTGCAAATCTCGTTCGAGCTGAACCGGGCGGCTCATGGTGCGCCTTGCAACCAGGAAGCAGAACATGGCGACCGATGCGTGGGGAATTGACGACGGCTATGAAGATGCCGCCGGCCAGTGGCAAGACGTTTCAAAAGAGACGATCTCGGCAATTCGCGCCGCGATGGTAAGCGAGGCACAGCCCCCCACGGTCTGCCGAGAGGTGCGCGTCGTCCGCAAGCGCCAGTCGATGGTCCTGCCGCCTGGCAAGCTTACGCTCGAAGACGGGGGCAGCATCGACCTCGTCGGAGGCAAGCTGCCGCCCGATTTGCCATCGGGCTATCACGATTTCCAACCGCAAGACGAACGGCAACCGCCCGTGCGGCTGATTGTTACGCCGGGCCGTTGCCCGTTGCCGCCCAAAGGGCTTTGGGGATGGGCCACTCAACTTTATGCCGCTCGCTCGCAGCAGAGCTGGGGGTTTGGCGATCTGGCCGATCTGCGCCGCTTGGCCGAGTGGTCGAAAACGCAGGGTGCCGGCCTGGTGCTGATCAACCCCATCTCGGCTGCGGCACCAATCATTCCGCAGCAACCGAGCCCGTACTATCCCAGCAGCCGCCGGTTCCTCAATCCGCTCTACCTCCGCATCGAAGAAGTGCCAGGCGCCAATCGACTGGGCGCCGAACTGGAAACGCTGGCGGTCGCCGGCCGGGCACTGAACGACAAGCGCGTGATCGATCGTGACAGCGTCTTCCACCTGAAGATGGAGGCGCTGGAAAAGATTTGGCGCGGCACCAAAATCGACGCCGCTTTTGACCGGTTCTGCGCCGAGCGCGGCCGCGAGCTGGAGCAGTTCGCCGCGTACTGCGTCTTGGCCGAGCACCACGGCGCTGATTGGCGCACCTGGCCGGCCAAGCTGCAAGACGCCGGCGGACCGGCCGTCGAGGCCGTTGTTGCCAGCAACCGCGATCGGCATCGCTTCCATCAATGGTTGCAATGGCTGCTCGACGAACAATTGGCGCGCGCCGCCGGGGACGTGGCGATCGTGCAAGACCTGGCGATCGGAGTCGATCCTGGCGGTGCCGATGCCTGGGTCTGGCGCGACCTCTACGCGCAGGGTTGCTCGGTCGGCGCTCCGCCGGATCTCTATAACCGGCAGGGACAGGATTGGGGTCTGCCGCCGTTCATTCCGCACAAGCTCCGCGCTGCGGGTTACGGGCCTTTCATTCAAACCTTGCGGGCCACGCTGCGGCACGCCGGTGGGCTGCGCATCGACCATGTCATGGGCCTCTTCCGGCTGTACTGGATCCCGCAAGGTTTTGGGGCCGCGCGCGGGGCATTCGTGCGCTATCGCGCCGACGAAATGCTGGCGATAGCGGCCATTGAGAGCCATCGTGCCGGGGCATTTGTCGTGGGGGAGGACCTGGGCACGGTCGAAGAAGGCGTGCGCGAGACGCTGGCCGATCATCAGGTGCTCTCGTATCGGTTGTTTTGGTTTGAAGACGAGCCGCCGTCGAGCTACCCCGAGCTATCGATGGCGGCGGTCACGACCCACGACCTGCCGACCATCGCCGGCATGTGGAGCGGCCACGACCTGGCGGCCCAGCGTTCGCTTAGCTTAAATCCGAACGAAAAAGCCCTGAACGACATTCGCAATAAACTGGCCAGCCTGGGCCATCTCGACCCGCATGCACGCATGGACGACGTCATCGAACGGGCTTATCTGCTCTTGTCCGATGCGGCGTCTTACGTCGCCACCGTCTCACTCGACGACGTGCTGGCGGTGACGGAACGCCCCAACATGCCCTGCACTACGAACGAGTGTCCCAATTGGTCGCTCGCCTTGCCGGGCGGACTGGAAGCCATTGAGAAATCGCCCTTGGCAAAGCGCATCGTGGCGGCGATGCGGAAACGAAATCGCAAACAGGGGCGTCTCAAGCGTCATGGGTCACGATCCAGAGTTCAGGAGAAGACATGAAATCAAAGCTATTGCACGCAGAGGCCGACGAAAAAACCTACGTGCTCGTGTTTGATACGGGCGAGGAAGTCACGAGCGGGCTCCTTGACTTTGCCAAACGTGAGCACATTCAGGCGTCCCGTTTCACGGCCATCGGCGCCCTCGAAAAGCTGACGCTCGGCTATTTCGATTGGCAGCGCAAAGAATATGAGAAAATTCCTGTCGACGCGCAGGTGGAAGTCTTGTCGCTGGCAGGCAACCTGGTGAGCTCGCCGGACGGTCCGAAACTGCACGCTCACATCGTCGTCGGCAAGCGCGACGGCACGGCCCACGGCGGCCATTTAATTGACGCGATCGTACGCCCGACGTTGGAAGTGATGCTCGTCGAGTCAACTTCCCAGCGTATTCAGCGACGGCACGATGAGGCGACCGGATTGGCGTTGATCAAGCTGTAAAAAGTGGTGTAAGCAAATGCCCGCGGCCACCGCGACGTTCAAGGAGTCGATGCCCTCCTGCATGGGAATGGTGGCCCTACGGTCGCACAACGCCACGAGCGACCGTTCCAAGCCATGACCTTCACTCCCGAATAGTAAAGCCACTCGCGGGGACCGACTCATGTTTGCCAGCGGCTCAGCGTCGCGGTCGAGCACGGTGGCGATGAGTTGGTATTGCCAATCGCTCCGTAATTTGCTCAAGTCGGCCGCCAGGTCGTCGGTTTCAACCAGCGGCAGACGTAAGGCGGCGCCCATCGATACCCGCAGCACGCGGCGCGAGAAAGGATCGGCACAGCGACGGCCGAGGACGACCGCATCGGCGCCCAGCGCCGCAGAGATTCGCAGGATGGCGCCCAGGTTTT
>DASSFG010000889.1:0-2447 GCA_035694685.1 Pirellulales bacterium | reverse complement strand
CGGAAAGGCCTTCAACTGCGCCTGCTGCCGCCGCCGCTTGCGGCCCACCACGCGTACCGCCCCGGCCGTCGGCTCGTCGCCAATGTATCGCTCGCCCACGAGCATTTGCGGATGTACCCCGAGCACCACCGTGGTCGGCTTGAGGCTGCAATAAAATACCGGGTGCATCACGTTTTCGATGTTCTCAAAGCTCAGCCCGGCGCCCGACAATACGATCCAGCGGTCGGCCGCGGTCGCCTCGGCGTCGAGATATTTTCTTTCGATGCCGGCGGCCGTCGTTGAAACGCCGATGAACACGCCCAGCCGCGTGTCGGGCGGCAACTGGCCCCGCTTGTACAAACGGTCGACCGCCGCCATGCGGCCCCAGATGCGCTCATAAAGCGGCCAGCCCAACGGCCGCTGGCTCGGTTGGACAGCAGCGGCGTCAGGGCCAAACGTAAAGGCCAATACCCAGTGGCTGGCGACAAAAACCGCCATGCCGCTAAGCACTACGATCGCGAGCCCGCCATATCGCGAGACGCGAAAGATCGTCAGGGGCCAGAGGAGAAATCGGAGCATGACCGATCAAAAACCTTGGTAAAAGAACTGGGCGCCACTTTCACCTAACCAATAGACGAGCATTAACTGCGCGACGACCGCGATCAGCCGCAGCGCAAATTGCCACAGCGGGATGCGAGCGTCGTTCGAGGTCGTAACGTTCATATTGATTTCCGATCTATTTCGTGGGCCAGAGCGCTACCACTAGCGTCAAGGCAACGAAGACTTGCGTCAAGGCGATGGCCGCCATACGAATGCCTCGGTGCGTGCGATAACGATTGTACGCTTCACGGCTGAGGTGCTTCTGCAACCAGAAACGATAGCCGTTCACCGTGATCAGACCGAGCGCGTGCATGGCCCCCCACCCGAGCCAGCGAACGTTCAACTCGTGCCACAGGCCGCACAGCAAAAATGAAACGGTGAACGCCACCGCAGCGCAGCTTAGCGCCCTTTGCGGCCCGGTGCGGCGCAGCAGCGTGAGCTGGACAGGAATGAAAACATTGCGGTAAATGAACCGCGACAGCGACATGTGCCAGCGTTCCCAGAAGTCGATCAGGTTGCGGGCCACGTACGGCCGGTTGAAGTTTTCCGGCGTCGCCACGCCCATCAAACGGCCGGCGCCCACGGTAATGTCGCTATAGGCGCTGAAATCGAGGTACAACCAAAGGTAAAAGAACATCATGTCTCCAAAAAGATACGACGACGCCTGAAAGCCGTTGGTCAAGAAGGCCCTCAAGACGATGGTCGCCAGCACGTACTTTTTGAAGAGTCCTTGGGCGATGCGTTCGATGCCGCGCAGTGCATCCGAGGCCGTCAGCGGCGGGGGCACCGCGGGCTGGGCCACGAACTCGGAATAGGCCTGGATCGGCCCGGCCGCCAACATGTGGAACGGCAATAAATAATTGATGGCCGACGGCAGGTCGGGCGCGGGATGGCGACCCTCGTAGGTCAGTCGCAGAGCCTCAACCAGCCGCAGGGCGACGTAAGAAAATCCGATCGCCAGCAAGAGCGACTTCAGCGGCTGTAATCGGGAACTGGTGAGTCCCGCGGCCTCGAGCAGCTCTCGATAACGGTCGTAATCGTGCAGTGTCTGGGAGTGGACCTTGTGCAACAGGAACAGGCCCAACACCGCCACACCGCCCAGGAACAGCGGAAGCATGCTTAGCCGGCGAAAACCGATTGCCTGCAGCCGGGCGATCGCCTTCAATACGAGCCACGCCGCCAGCACGCCGCCGCAAACGAGCGCCAGCCGCGACGAACCCACGAACAGGGCCGCCTCCTGAAAAGCGCCGCGGTGGAGCAGTTCGCGCAGCCGCTCGGGAGCGGGATAGCCCAACAGCACGCCAAGAAACACCAGGTTGATGGCCGCCCACGCCCACTTGCGCAAAATGGGCGAGACAAGCGGCGTCAACACCAGCACGGCGACCGTCAGGACGCACCAAAAGTCGGGCTTATAGAGATCGACGGTCGATTGGTCCATGTCGTATCAGAATCCGCTTCGTACGAATTCGGCCGGCTCACGCTACCGCAGGAGAGCTGCCGTGCCGACCGATGGCCGAGGGATATCGCCCCGTGGCCGCCTCAGACCTTCTGCTTCTGCTGCAAACGGCTGTCGATCAACTGCGCCAGTTCGCCGGCGTTTTGCCAACCTGAAATCTCGGAGCTGGTGAATTGAATGCCGAATGCCCGCTCGGCGTGGACCATGAGGGTCACGTGCGTGAGCGAGTCCCAAGCCTCGAAGTCCTTACCGCTCGTTTCGGGCGTAAGGGTCAAGCTGTCGTCCAGCAAGACGGCCCGAAATATCTCCTGCAGCCGAGCGAAAATCGCGTCCATGCTCTCATTATGCGGCGCTCGCTACTCGCTGGCAAGCAAGGACCGTGGGGAGGGTTCAGGGTTCAGGGTTCAGGGTT
>DASSFG010000888.1:0-5825 GCA_035694685.1 Pirellulales bacterium | reverse complement strand
GTCGAACGACATGATTCCTTGGAATGTTGGACAGGCATTCGGTCTGGAGCTGACGGCGGCGCTGCGCCGGCAACACATCGATGCGATTCGGGCGGCAGCCGATCCGCGCTTTCAGGATCTGGAGGCGGCTGACCGCGCCTTCACTGCCCGCCAGACAAAATCGCTCAAAGCGACCGACCGCAAAATGCTCGTGGGCGTCGAATGGCTGCCTGGCAAAAAGCCGCTCATCAAGCTGGCCGCCTACCCTGCGGCGTCGGCAAAGCCGGTCTGGAGTAGTTCGGTTGACGTCCCGCAAGAGGCGATTGAGCTGGATAAAAACATTCCGCCTCGCAATCGCGACGTGGTTGAGTTTGCCCGAAAGTCACTCGGAAGATCCGTGCGCGAGGGCGATTGCACGCACCTGGCTGAAGACGCCCTGCAAGCGGCACACGTCGGCAAGCGTGGCATCTATCGCTGGGGACGTGAGTTGGGCGTCCGCGAGCCTTGGCTGCCCGGCGATATCTTGCAGATGGAGCGCGTCGAGGTGCGTCTGCCCTCGACCACGCGCATTTTCAACCATCACACGGCCGTGATCGATGAAGTGAACCCCGATTTCATCGTTGTGCTGCACCAAAACGCGCTGCCCGACGGCAAAGTCGTGCAACGCGAGACTTGGCCCGTGGCGGGCATCAGCGGCCAGATCGCCGCTTACCGCCCTTGGGATTGGCCCCAGGAAAATCCCTATCCACCCGCGTCTCCGTTACGAGTCGAGCCGGTTGCCGATTTGTCAGCGGGCAAAGGCAAGAAGCCAAAGGCGGTCGACCTGCTGAAGATCATCGATCCGCGGCTCGATCGCGTGCAGGGTATTTGGTTTTTCGAGAAGGACGGCGCGCTCAGGTCTCCCAACGAATTCGAAGCTCGGCTGGAAGTACCGGTGGCTCCGCCGAAGTCCTACACACTGAGAATGACCGTCGCGCGGCTGCAGGGCGACCAACAGTTCGGCATCGGCATCGTGGTGGGCGGCCGGCAGACGATGATCTCGATCGACAACTCTCGGGGCAAGGCCACCGGGTTCCATAATCTCGATGGCAAGCCCGCGGCCGAAAATGAATCGACCAAATTGGGCACCTTTTTGCCGAAGCTCAAGCGCGTCGCCCTGGAATGCCGCGTTCGCGAAAATGCGGTCGAGCTCGATATCGACAAGGCCGAGGTCATCCGTTGGCAAGGAGATCCCGCGCGGCTAAGCGTCTCGCCCGACTGGCCCGTGCCGCAGACCGGTTGGCTGTTTCTCTCGGCGTATGATTCCGAGTTCGATATCAATTCGTTTGTGCTCGAACCGGCAAAGGCGTCTGGCAAATAAGGGCCGACCGAAAAATAGCTTCCGCCTTTGGCAGACTCACAATCTGTAGAGAACGCCCTCCGTGGCGTTCCGCGAATTACGATGTAGCGTCAAACTCGCTTCACGGAACGCCACGGAGGGCGTTCCCTACAGACACATATTCACCTTGTTGCGATTTGCGGAAGTTATCCATGACTTTCTGTCGCAATGAGAAAACGCCGATGACTACGGGTTTGCCGCCCGTGGTGACGTGGATGTCGGATTGGCGAGTTAACCCGCATTGCTTACCTGCCCCCGTAGCCGCGCGAGAGCACGACGGACTTTAACCCGAAGCGCAGGTTTTGATGTTGCGCGTTTCGATATCCGCCGCGGAGCGGCGCAGGGAATGTAGCCGTGTGCGAAGCCCGCGGTACAGTGTAATGCGGGGTGGCGAAGCCGCGGAGCGGCGGCGGAGGGATGAAGCGTCGCATTACGTCGCCGCTCCGCGGCAGCCAAACGCGAAACATCAAAAAAACGCAAGCGAGGTAAGTCGCTTCCCTGTCCTCGCTTGCGCTTCGGGTTAGTGTGGGCGGGTGCGCAATGCGGGTTAAAGCTCCGACGCGCGGACGTCTTTCATTGTCTCGCCCGCCGCCATCGTTGAAAACCGCGCTTACCCAAGAGAATGCAACCTTCAATCCGGGTTGCGCCAGTGGCGGCCGTCGGATTCAATGAGATCCTGGGCTTCTTTGGGGCCCCAGGTGCCGGCGGCGTAATTGGGGAACTTGCGGGCAGGCAACGAATGCCAGACGTCGAGAATCGGTTGTAAAAAGCCCCAGGCCGTTTCGACAAAGTCCGCCCGCAGGAAGAGAGTGGCGTCGCCCTGCATGCAGCCATAGAGCAACGTCTCGTAGCCGGTCAGCGGCTTCAGGCCAAAGGCTCGCTCGTAGCCGAAATCCATCGTCACCGGGCGCGTCTCGATGCCGAAGCCGGGCACCTTGGCCTCGAACCGCAACGAAATTCCTTCGTCGGGCTGAATGTGCAACACGAGCTGATTGGCCGTCAGCGATTCGACCGGCGTATCGCGAAATAGAATCAGCGGCACCTGCTTGAATTGAATGGTGATTTCGGTGGCCCGCTTGGGCAGGCACTTGCCGGTGCGAATGTAAAACGGTATACCCGCCCAACGCCAGTTGTCGATCTGCAGCTTCAAAGCCACGAAGGTGTCGGTGCTCGAATCGGGCGGCACGTTGGGCGACGAACGGTAGGCTGGCACCTCCGCGCCGTTGATTTTGCCGGCGCCGTACTGGCCGCGCACGGCGGCGTGCAGCACGTCTTCTTCCGTGAGCGGGTGAATGGCCCGCAACACCTTGGCCTTCTCGTCGCGCAGGGCCTCGGCGTCGAACGAGATCGGCGACTCCATGCCGATCAACGCGATGAGCTGGGCGATGTGGTTGGGCACCATGTCGCGCAGCGCCCCCGCCTTGTCGTAATACAAGCCGCGATGCTCCACGCCCACCGTCTCGGCCACGGTGATCTGCACGTGGTCGACGTAGCGGCGGTTCCAGGTGGGCTCGAACAGGCCGTTGCCAAAGCGGAACACCATGATGTTCTGCACGGTGTCTTTGCCGAGGTAATGGTCGATGCGGTAAATCTGGTCTTCGCGCAGCACCTTGCCGATTTCGCGGTTCAGCGCCTTGGCCGAATCGAAGTCGTGGCCGAAGGGTTTTTCGATGATCACGCGGCGATAACCGGCGGGCCGGCCGTCGGCAGCTTCCGTGGGTTCGTCGTCCGGGCGAGGCTCGTTCACCAGGCCGGCCGCCCCAAGTTGCCTGATGATCTTGCCGAAAAACGACGGCGGCGTTGCCAGGTAGAACAGGTAGTTGCCTTCCGTTCCGCACTTTTCGTCAACCGTGGCCAGCGTCTTGCCAAGCTCGGCGTAGGCCTGCGGGTCTTCGAAGTTGCCGCGCACGTAAAAGATGCGTTGGACGAACTCTTCTTGCCACCGCTTTTCATCAAGCGACTCGCCCACGAACTCCTTCATTTCGGCGGTGAGCACGTCGCGAAACTTGTCGGTGTTCATCTCGTCGAAGGCAAAACCGACCACGGCGAAATGCTCCGGCAAGAGCCCGCTCGTGGCGACGTTATAGAGGGCGGGCAGCAGCTTGCGCTTCGTCAGATCGCCGCTGGCCCCGAAAATGACCATGGCGCAGGGCGGCGGCGTGCCGTTTGCCACGTGGGGACGGGGAGCGGAAGCTTCGGCCATGTTCGTACCTGTTAGCGAGGAGGAGGTTGTCACACCGACGCAGTCTTCGCCTTTAAGAACGTAACCTAGCCGATGAAGGGCTATCTTCGCTAGGTCACGACAAATGACTTCCGTAGCAGTGCGAGACTCTTGGGCACGGCGGTGTCTGGATCTTCTTTGCCTTCAAACTCCAGCGAAACGTATCCGCGGTAAGCGTGGCGGCGCATGAGGGCGGCGATGCGCGGATAGTCGAGGTCGAGCGTATACCACTCGCCGCCTCCATAATACGTCTTGGCCTGTAACAATACGGCGTGCGGGGCCAATGCCTCCAGCTTGTCGTAGGGCTTTTCCAGAAAGTTGCCCGTGTCGAGCGTTACACGCAACCAGGGCGAGTCGAGGGCGTTGACGATGCGCAGCACTCCCTCGGGCGTGCGGCCTAAACCCCAGTGGTTCTCCAGCCCCAAGACCACGCCGCATTCGGCCGCACGCGGCAACAGCTTTTCGATGCTGGCGATGACCCAACCGAAGGCGTCGTCGTCGCTGTAGCCGGGCAGGCGCGGCTCGATGCCCCGGTTCTTCATCAACTCGTCGAAGTCTTTGCTCGTGCCCCAGCGGCCCGTATTGATGCGCATCGTGGGAATGCCCAGCCGATAAGCCAGCTCAATTGAGTGGAGCGTCTGGTCAATGTTTTTTTGGCGCCGCTCGGCATCGGGAAACACAAAGCTCTGATGCGTCGAAAAACCGCAGAGGTCGAGCCCCAGGCTGAACGCGCGGCGCTTGAGTTGTTGCAAGTAGCCGTTGTCATCGTCCGACATCTGCACCTGCAAGATTTCGACGCCGTCGAACCCCATCTCCGCCGCTTTGTCGATACACGCCTCGATCGGGGTGGGCTCCCCGTGGAAGTGCCAGAACGAATACGTCGAGACCGCAATTCGATTCCCGCGACCGGCCGCCACCTGCGAGGGTTCCTCACAGCAGGCGCCGCTCGGCGCGAAGGCCAGCCCGCCGGCGGCCAGCGAGGCTGCGCTGGCGACAAACTGGCGACGGTTGAGGGTCATTTTGGAAAAGGACATTTTATTACCTCCGAATAGTCCGAGGGCGCGGCCAGGAGCCCCAGTAGGGGCGATAGGATGTAGCCTGGGGCGCAAGCCCCAGGAAAATGAGCAATCGCATCCAGCCCCGTCAGGGGCGACAGGGGCGTCGCAAACCAAAACTCCTGTCGCCCCTAACGGGGCTTGGAAATGCCGTTCCCTTCCGGTCCTGGGGCTATCGCCCCAGGCTACATCCTTTCGCTGCTGCGCAGCTAGCCATTACCTTCCGGCGGCTCGCGGCAACGCACCGGGCCTATGGGCGAAGGTCGTAGCACAATAGCAGATCCTGGTCGCGCAGATAGAGCCGGCCTCCGGCAATGACGGGATGCGGCCAGGCAGCTTTGCCGCTTCGATAGGGCTGTTCAAAACGGCCTTTCAACTGAAAGCCGTCGGGAGAAGCGACCACCAGGCTCATCAGCCCATCTTCGCCGCGGCAATAGAGCATGCCGTCGGCATAGAGCAGCGAGCATTTGCCGCACGAGCGGTCTTGCCACAACGACTTGCCCGTCTTGAAGTCGAGGCACCGCAGCGCGTTGCCGTCGCAACCGTAGAGGCAGCCATCCACCAGCACCATGCCGCCATGATGGTTGTGCATGTCGTTGGTGAAGTAAACTTCAGTGGCCTCCCACTTCGTGCGGTTCTTTTTCAGCCGCACGAGCCCGCCGCCGGCATCGTAGTTCGAGGCGGCAAACACGCAGTCGTCAGCAAAGAGCGGCGTAGCGCAATTGGCCGTGCCATTGGCGGGCTTGTCGTAGCGCCAAAGCAGACTGCCGTTCTTGGCACTCACGCCGATCACGCCCTCTTTGGTAAACTGCACGTACTGCTTCGTGCCCGCCACCGTAATGGCGATGATCGACGAGTAATCGGCCACGTCTCCAATCGGCGATTTCCAGACCGGCTTACCATTGGTCTTGAGCAATGCGACGATCGTCGCCTGCTGGCCGCCGGGCGTACATAACACCCATTTGTCGTCGACCAGCACCGACTCGGAATACCCCCAGTTCCCCACTTCCCCGCCGAACTCTCCGACCAGGTCGTGCCGCCAATGAAGCTTGCCGCTTTTGGCGTCGAGACAGAGCAAGTCGCCGTTCAGGCCGAGCGCAAACACGCGGTTGCCATCGACGGTGGGCGTTGAACGAGGGCCAGGATAGCCCGCGCCGTTACTTCGCACCGGTCCCGTAGGCACGGCCCACAC
>DASSFG010000887.1:0-13463 GCA_035694685.1 Pirellulales bacterium | reverse complement strand
GTATCGGGCGTGGCTGATGTCCTGCTGGGCCGCGACGGCAGCATTGCTGCTGGGGCGTTTTGGATGGGTGCAACGCAGCACCGCCCGGCGTTTTCGCGGCCTTCAGCCCATCGCTGCTACCGATTTTTGCATCGACCTGGCGGCGCTCGGCCGACGCCTTGGCCTGCGTCGACCGGTGCCGCTGTTGTCGAGCGAGGCGGTCGGTTCGCCGCTCGTCTGGAGCTTGTGGCGTCCAAAATTGATTCTGCCGCCCGGTTTGCGCGAGCGATTGCCGCCGGGCCAACTTGAATGGGCCTTGTTGCACGAGCTGGCCCACGTGCGGCGCGGCGACCTGTGGGTCGCCCTGGTGCAGCGGCTGGTGCAGATCGCCTACTTTTTCCATCCGGCGGTGTGGCTGGCCAACCGGCAGATCGACCGCCAGCGCGAGTTCGCCTGCGACGATGCCGCGCTCGCCGCCGCCAGTTCTAGCGGGCGCGATTGCGCCTCGGCCCTTGTCTCCATCGCTGAATGGGCCTGCGGCGCCACGCCCCGTTCGGCCCTGGGGCTGTTCGATTCCAACTCGAAAACCCTTTTGCGGAGACGTGTCATGCGACTGGCCAATGAATCATCCGGGGCGCCGCGGCGATTGTCCGTAGTCTCAGCGATCGCGCTTGTCATTACCGCCTTGTTGGTACTGCCGCGTGTGCGGGCAGAAAACGAACCGGCCAACGGAACTGGTGCTGGTGCATCCACAGCCGACAGGCCGGCAGCGAACGATGCTACTACTCAAAAATCGAACGGTGCGCTGCAGACCGTTTCCGGAATCGTCGTCGATGAGTCGGGCGGGCCGGTGCTCGACGCGGAACTGTGGCTAAAAGTGACACCGCGCTTCGTCGCATACGGAAGGACCGACGGCGGCGGACGGTTTGAGATCGAGTTTCCCGTAGCCTGGCTCAGCCCGAACATCGTCGGCAGTTCGTGGACGCTTTGGGCTTATTCACCTGGCCATACCATCGCGACGCAGAATGTCTTCGATGCGGTCCGCGGCAAGAGTTCGAAAGAGATCAAATTGATGCTTCCCCCTCCGAGTGCTACCAGGTTCGAGGTCGTGGGTCCGAGCGGCCAACTGCTCCCCGGCGCGCTCGTACAGCCGGGCAACATTGAAACCAGGGGCTACGAACTTGTCCCCGAGGAAATGCTCCCCCGCCTGTCCTCGCGGACCGACCAGAACGGCGCCGCCGCGCTGCCCGCAATTCCGGCGCAGCGGCTATTTTGCGTGCGAGTGACGAGTGACCGGCTGGGCAAGCAAGCCATCAACGTCGATGGAAAGGTGGCACAGGCGGTGCGTCGGCTTCGGCTCCGCGAAACGGGCCGCATCGAGGGTCGGCTTGTGTCCGCACAACCGGAATACGCCCGTGAAGTGCCACTGTGGTTCATAACCGAAGGTGGCGACGCGCAGGATGGCGAGTGGTACAAGCCACAGGGAGAGGCGGTGATCGTGACCGACCGCGAGGGCAAGTTCGTCGTGCCGGCAATCGCGGCAGGAGACATGACTGACGTACGCGTGGCCATCGATCCATCCTGGCCCGTGCGGCCTCGCCTTGGCGACCAACTTCGCGTGCTTGCGAACCAGACGTTGCCGCTTGAGATTCCACTTGTTCCAGCGGTCAGCGTACACGGCTTGGTGCGTGTGAAGAACGTCGGCACGCCCGTCGCCGGCGCTGCCGTTTTCCTGGGTTATGGAACGTACGGGCAGCACGAAATCGTGGTGACCGATGAAAACGGCCATTTTGAAGGCCACGTGCTGCCTGGTTCGCTGCGGGCCCACACCGTCGTGCTGCCCGAAAGCTATGCGCAGCTCGGCGAGCTTTCGGCAAACGTGTTCGAGGTGCCTGCCCATGCCGAGCAATTCGAATTGCCGGCAATCGAGGTGGTTGCGACGCACAAGGTCACCGGCCGATTGGTTGGCGCGCGCGATGAGGCGTTGGCGGCGGCCCGAATCGGATTGCGCAACAAAAATTCCGCAGGGCACTCCTACTATGTCATGACAACGACCGATGGTGCAGGACAATTCACGATGCACGTGCCCGATGACGTCGAGCTGGGCATCGAGATTTGGACATCGCAAGGCCAACAACCAGTGAAGCTGGTCAGCCGGGAACCGCTGATAATTCGTTTCGCCGGCGCCTATGAACTTCAGCAAGATCCGGAAGCGGCAACGGCCACGCGCGCCGCGAATGAATCGCCGCCGGATGATAACAAGAAATCGGATGCCCGAGCGAAGCAGAACGAAACCGGCGCGCTTGCCGTTCAAGAACAGGTCGCGCAAGCCGATCAAAAAGACGACACCCCGTCTTCGCACATCGAATTGCCGCCGCTCGAAGAGCGCGAAAGGGCACTCAAGGTCATCACCGGGGCGGGCGGCAGTGCGGCGCCTGACTTCCAAAAACTCCTGGCAGCCGGTGTTAAACGCAAAGATTTCCTCAAACATCCATTCGTCTCGGCTGATTTACGACGCGCCACGTTGACGGACAGAGTTATTGCGGCTCTGGAAGCCTTCCCGGAACTGGAGCGGCTCGAGTTGGGTAAGAGCGCGATCACCGACGACCAGTTTGCCAAATTGCCGCTGCGCAACTTGAGGCACCTCGATCTGAGCGGCACCGCTGTATCCGATCAAGGTGTCAGCCATTTGAGACGGCTGGAAAAACTGGAGTGGCTGGATCTTTCAGGCACCGCGGTCACCGATAAAGGACTTGCGGCATTGACAAACCTCAAAAACCTGGAAATCGTTTCGTTCGACGGGACACCCATCACAGACGCTGGCGTCGCGTACCTCGCCAAACTGCCGCGACTGGGAGCACTCGGTCTCAGCGGAACCGCAATTGGTGATGCCGGTCTGGAACATTTGAGAAATTCGACCAGTCTTTCAAGCCTGCGCTTGAAGGGCACGCGCGTTACAGACGCAGGAATCGTTGCGCTTAAAGCACTCTCCAAGCTGCGGAACTTGGAACTGCAAGACACGCCTGTGAGCGACGCGGGCATCGAGGCAATCTCCCATCTCCCGGATATCCAATATCTGTATCTCGGCGGCACTCGCATCACCGATACCTCGGCGGAGTCGATCGCACAGTGGAAAAATCTAAAGAGGCTCGACCTCACCGGCACGCTCGTCAGCGACGTTGGCCTCAAGCACCTCCAGGAGCTTCGCCAACTTGTCTGGTTCCTTCTTGAGGTAACGCAAATCACCGACGTGGGGCTTCAATCCCTGGCAAACATGGCCAAGCTCGAATCGTTGAACCTGGCCGACACGCCGATTACCGATGCCGGATTGGCGTATTTAAAACCATTGGTCTCGTTGCGCGAGCTCAATCTATCGGGCACTCAAATTTCCGATCCGCGGCTCGAGGCCATCAAGGACTTGCCAAGGATGGGTTCGGTCGATGTCCGTCGAACGAAAGTCACTGCTTTGGACGTGTTCCGCGCGTTGCCGCAGACCAATCCTAACGTGCAAAAGATCCTGGCAGCACTGGGCGAGAAAACAGAGCTCGATTTCTCGCGACAACCTCTGGCCGACGTGATCGATTACTTGAAGCAGCGGCATGACATCGAAATCCAGGTTGGTTACAAATCGGTGCTCGACGCGGGGGTGGGATTAGATACACCAATAACCGCGACCTTTAAGGGTGCGTTGCGTGAGGCGCTCGAGAAGGTGCTCGATCCGCTCAAGCTGACGTTCGCCATTCGACACGAAGTATTGTTGATTTCCGCCAAACCGCCGGGCGAGAAATTTCCTGATTTTCCGGTCGTGCCGGCCGGCGAGCGGATTTCGCCGAAGCTGGCGGAGGCGTTCGTGCAAAAGACCGAGCTCGACTTCGCCGAGCAACCTTTTCGCAACGTTATTGCGTTTCTGTCCAAAAAGCATGGCATCGTGATCGATATTGATGCCAAATCACTCGTTGCCGCCGGCATCGGTCTCGATGTCCCTATGAGCCGGTGGGTGAAAGGCATCACGCTCAAGTCAGCCCTGGAACTACTTCTCGCCGACCTCGACCTGACCTGCGTGGCCGAGGGCGAAAAGGTGCTGATTCGCGCCAAGTCGGACGAGTGAAAAGCGCGGCTTGTTCGGTTTCGCGGCACGGCTGGGGCCAACACGCGCCAGCGTGGCGTAGGGTGGGACAAGAAATCTAACAAGCGCCGGCCAGGCACAAGGAGATGGTGCGAAGCACAAGAGGGTAGCTCAATTCACTCCGCGGCCCCTTGTCTCCTTGTCTCCTTGTCTCCTTGTCTCCTTGTCTTGCATTACGGTGGGCCGGCGCTCGTTCCACTCGCTTGTCCCACCCTACGTCTGGCGCAGCCGCATAAAGTAACGTTGCACCTCGCCCATACAGCACTCTCCGCTGGGCGACATGGTCGCGCAACGGGCTTCGTCCGACTTGGTGCGGGCAAGCAGCTCCCTGACACGCCGCGCGCCACCTTCGCGCACGTCGGCCTCGACCTCTTCGGGGCGAAAGCCGAAGCACGGGCAAAGCGGCGCCGCCGGATCTTTGGGATAGGCCGCGTGTCGCAGTTTGTCGCTCGCCACCCAGCGGTCGAACTGATCGAAGTAGCCCACCGTGCAGCGCGGAAACGGGCAATAAAAAGCCGACTCCGGCAGGTTGTGGCGGTCTTCGGGCGCCAACTGCGCCGTTAGGGTCTCATTGCTCACGGGCACTCCCAGCGAGCCGCAGAGAGGGCACTTCGCCGAGCCGGTATCGTCGGGTTCGCGGACGAACGCTTTATTCAAGTGCAACTCCGCTGGGATGTTTGGTTCGCTAAGGCTGGGGACGTTTAGTTCGCTAACGCTTATGATACAATGCCGGCACGACTATGTTCCATTTTTTCGCACGACGGTTTGACACGGGCTTGCCGGCCCGCATCGATATCGACGAAGGCCGCATTGTGTGCGTCCGGCGGCACGCCGCGGCTGCCCCGGCCGACCGACTGCCGTGGGTGGCGCCCGGCTTTGTCGACATTCAGATCAATGGCTACGGCGGCCAGGAATTCAGCTCGCGCGAGTTGACGCCGGAGAAGGTGGCCGCGATCGTGCGGCAGCACTGGGCGTTCGGCGTGACCGCTCTTTGCCCGACGCTGACGACGCAGAGCTTCGACTGCCTGGTACACGGCCTGCGGGCGATCGACTTTGCCTGCCAATCGTTCCCTGAAGTTGGCCGCTCGGTGATCGGCATACACCTGGAAGGGCCGTTTATTTCGAGCGAAGACGGCCCGCGCGGCGCCCATCCTCGGGAGCATTGTCGCCGGCCGACCTGGGAGGAATTTCAGCATTTGCAGGAAGCCGCCGGCGGGCGCATCCGGCTGTTGACGATGTCGCCCGAGTTCCCCGAGTCGGCGGAATTCATTGCCCGCGTTTCTGCGCACCAGGTGGTTGTCGCTCTGGGCCACACCGCGGCCGACGGCGAGCAGATTGAGGCGGCGGTGGAGGCGGGCGCCCGGTTAAGCACGCACCTGGGCAACGGTGCGCACGGCCTGTTGCGCCGTCATCCCAACTATATCTGGCATCAACTGGCCGAAGACCGGCTGATGGCCAGCCTCATCGTCGATGGCCATCATCTACCGCCGGAAGTAGTGAAAACGATCGTGCGCGCCAAGTCGCCCGAGCGCTGCATCCTGGTGAGCGACGTTTCCGGCCTGGCGGGGCTGCCACCGGGACGCCACGCCAGCAGTGGCGGCGAGGTGGAGCTGCTCCCCGACGGCCGCCTGGTCGTCGCCGGACAGCGGCAGCTTTTGGCCGGCGCCGCGCAACCAATCGGTGTCGGCGTGGCCAACGTAATGAGCTTTGCGGGCATCGACCTGCCTGCCGCCGTGGCGATGGCCACCGTGCATCCCAGCCGATTGCTCGGTCATCCCGTAGGTACATTGCGTCCCGGCGACATGGCCGACCTGGTGCTGTTTGACCTGGCGGCGCCGGAGCAAGCGACCGACGAACATCGAGACGATGCATCGCGGAGCGCTCAGCTCATGGTTCGTGCAACGATCGCTGCCGGCGAGATCGTATTTGGCGAATTGCCGTCGGAATAGAGAGAGGCACGGCCAGAATGCGACAGATTGCGCGTGCCATGCAGCTCACGGCCCTGGTCTTGTTGCCGCTGAGCATGGTGTTGCAGGTAGCGCGGGCGCTTACGGTCGGCCAGATGCTGGTGGCGATGCTCGCAGGATTTGCGCTTTTCTGGATCGGCCGAATTCTGGAAGGCTACTTGCGCACGTGAAACGCCAAGCAGTGTCGCCTTCGCGCGGGCCGTTGGCCCTGCGGTTAAACGAGGATGCCGCTTGGCCGGCGCTTTCGCCGCTCACTGGTCCCACGCTGGCACTGAATAGCAGTCAGGCTAAAAGCCTAACCTACGATAGCCGCGGGCGGATTTCTTTTGCTTCTCGTTCTTCTCTTGCAGAATCTTCTTCGCCTTTTCCAGCTCGCGCTTTTGTTTGGCGGGCAGGTTTTTGCCGCCGCGGTTGATAAAGAACTGCACCATCTTGATGCCCGAGCCAATGCCCTTGGGGCTGACCTTCTTACTGGCCATCGACCTGGCGATGGTCCGGG
Organism: Pirellulales bacterium; assembly: GCA_035694685.1. GTDB lineage: Bacteria > Planctomycetota > Planctomycetia > Pirellulales > JAICIG01 > DASSFG01. The sequence goes on along the minus strand of DASSFG010000887.1, from coordinate 6,892 downwards.
CGTCTTGTTTGAACAGCCCTTCTTCGGGAAAGGTCGATTCGGTATTCACCTTGCGGCTCCAGCGCCGGTCGCTCCCTTTTCTGTGGCTCTTTGAAGTCTGCCTGGTTTTGGCCATGACTTTTCTCCCATTCAGGTTGCATTCCTCAGCGTCAATCGAGCAAACTGTGTACCCGTTGGCTTCATTGGCGCTCGACTGCCCGAAACCTACAATGCGATGGTGAAATGTAACGATGGCAATTCTCGCCGCGTCATTCTCGTCCGGCACGGCTGCGTGGCCGAGCGATACCACGGCATCTGTTATGGTTCGAGCGACATCGAGCTGAGTGACGAGGGCCATCGGCAGACGTGCGCTTTGGCTGCAGGGCTGTCGGCGCTTGACATCACGCACCTTTTCCACAGCGGGCTTGCTCGTGCCAGGCTCCTGGCAGAAATGCTTGCCGGAACGACCGGTCTGGAACCCGTCTGCGTGCCGGCGTTGAGGGAGATCAATTTTGGCCACTGGGAGTTGCGCTCTTGGGAGGATATTTTTGCGGAGGTGGGCGAAGCGATGGCGGGGCTGATTCAGGCGCCCGCAACGTTCCGCCCGCCGGCAGGCGAAACGGCTTACGAGCTGCGCGACCGCGTGCTGGACTGGTACGGCCAATTGCCCAGAGAAGGAACGATCGTAGCGGTGGCACACGGCGGGCCGATTGCCGCCTTGCGCGGGTCGCTCGCGGACATTCCCGTGGCCGAGTGGCCCGCGCTCGTTCCGGCCTATGGCGAGTGGGTCGAGCTCGATGAAAGCAGGAAGACAGATGGATGAAGACAGTCTCGTTTGCGATCAACGCTCGAGCCGCACTCAATCGCAACTCGGCCAGCTCTTGCTGTGCCGCGGCTGTTGCTGCGGGCAGACGGCCCGCGGGCTGCCGGCGGTGCCGGTGGAGCGGATCAAGGCCGTTTGGAAAGCCGAAAAACTGAATCGGACGATCCAGCTCACGATTTCGGGCTGTTTGGGTCCGTGCGACGTTCCGAACGTCGTCCTCATTCTCACCCCCAAAGAGTCGCGCTGGTACGCCGACCTCTCGGGCGATGCCATTTACGACGAGCTGGTCGAATGGGCCCGCGCTTGCCATTCCGCGAGCTCACTGCTTCCCTTGCCCGCGGCGCTGGAGACGAATCGCCTGGAGCGGTTCAGTTGAACCGTTTATCGGAACACGAAAAAGAATTGCTCGTCGTCGCGGCTGATGATCGGTTGGCATCCGTACCGCGCGGCGAGCGCAGTTTCGAGTTCCTTGCCGCCGTCGGCGTAGCCGCGGCGATCGACGTAGATTGCTTGGAAGCCGGCCTCTTGAATCGCCGCCACGATCTGGTCGGCCGGCATATCCTTAAGCGAGCGATGCCAGCGGTCGGCGGCCCGATTTTGCACCGCGCCGTGGCTGAAACGCAACGACTTTGAGTGAAGATACGGGCGGAAGTGTTCGTACGCCTCCATCTTTTGAATGGGCGGCGATTCAGGATAGATGGCGTACGGCAGTTGATACACGGCAGCGCCCGCCGGCAAACGCGACTCCATCTGCGCGGCAAAATCGGCATCGGCCTCGAACTGACTGCGAATGACCCCCTCCCACATCGGCCCCGGACGTAAAGCGGTGGGCGATTGATCGACGATGCCCGCCATAAGCAACAGGCCCAGTACGGCATAAAGTGCCAAACGGCTGCGTAAGCTCGTGCATTTCCGTTCGAGCGCTTGGCCAACGAGCGCCGCTGCGGCCAACGCTAAAAAGGCAATGAACACGCTGACACGGTTGTAACCGCGTATTTGCGGGCTGATGAGCAGACTGAACAGAGCCCCAAACCCACCGACCGTGCCCAAGAGGACGAGCGCCAGGTTCAGGGTTGCGAAAGCGTCAAGCAGCGACCGCGGCCGTGTGTTGCGATTGGCAAACAAGCTCCAACCCAACAGCCCCAGAAAGGCGGCGCCGCCGATGGCGCCGAGCGTGCCCGACGCGTTTTCGTTAAAGTTGATCGATGAGCGGTCGTAACGTGCCCGCAGCTTGGCGAGCGGCGCGGCCGCGTGGAATTCGACCGGCAGCAAGAGCGGCGCGAGCTTCAGGCCGTAGATTTCGGTTTCGTACACGGCGCGTCGGGCAATTTCACGATTGCCCCCCTGTCGCGCCCAGTGGATCAGTGAAGGCGCCGTGTTGACCAGCACGCCCGCAATCGTCACTGCCAGTAAGACCGAGGTCTGCGTGGCGGGCCGAAGCGAACGGGTGCGGCAGCAGGCGGCTGCCGCCGCAACGACAAATAAAAACGAGGCAAAGAAGGCGTAGTAGATGCCCGCACTGGTCTGCAATAGGGAGATGGCGAGGCAGAGCCACAATCGGCCGCCGCCTGGCGGTGCAAGCGCCGCATCGCTGTCAAAAGGCGTCAGGTGACAGGCGTCAGGCGTCAGGACATCCTCACCTGACCTCTGATGCCTGGTGCCTGATGCCTCTTCGTCGTCCGATGCTCTTAACCTCGGTTGATCTGGTCGTCGTTGAGTCCCAATTCGTCCCAGATAAATCCAGATCGCCACCAAGATCGAGAGCGGTACAACGTAGTAAGCAGCCAAAAAAAGGTGCCCTTCGCCACGCAGCCAATGATACGGCAAAAACGTGTAAAGCAGGCTAGCGACCAGCGAAGACGCGCCACCGATGCCGAGTTGCCGCAGCGTAAACAGTGCGCTCAGAGTAATGAGCGGAAAACAGAGCAGGTAGAAAGCGTTGATGACGATCGGCCATCGTCCATCAAGAAGCGATAGCAACTTCAGGCCGAGGAAGTGCAGGTTGTCGGCCATCGGAAAATCGTGCAGTTGGCAGTCGCCAGGGGCGCCCAACCGCGGGTTCGTCAGAAACCAGCCCTCGTCGCAAACCGTCTTGACCCAGACGTCGACCATCAGCGCGTCGTCGCGATAGACAAACGGCACGGAAAGATCGAGCCGCCATAGCTGGATCAACAGCGCAAGCACCAGACAAGAGGCCAGCGCCGCCGAGGCGTAGACTGCGGCAGAGCGAAAGAATTTTGCATGAGGCATGGCCACGTGTAGATACCTGATTTGCCTGTCTCGCGAAATATCATTCTCAGGACGCCCTCGCGCCGGGGGGCCTCATTCTTCCCTAAATAGCCGCCCGCGATCACCGAGCGCAACGGCATCGGTGGCTGGGGGAAAGCTGGCCTCGTTCGGCCGAGCACTCCTCTGACGCCCTGCCGGCCAGCGATGCCCCGGTGACCGCGTTTCCGGGGCATCGCCGCGGCAACGTCTTTCTCGAAATTATGTCCGCCTCGCGGCTCTGCCCCAGCCACCGTTGCCGCTCAACCTGCTCGATGTCCGGTTCGCACACGGCTATTTAGGTACGTCGGTGAAAGGATAGAGAAATGGCGGTGATTGCCAACGCCAGGCATTGGCTTCTTGGGCGGTGGCCTGCATGCCGTCATACCAATGGTCCTGGTGCAACCATACCGACGGGACGTGCAGCAAGGCGCTGGCGACGGCCATGGCACAGGCTACGCAGCGGCCCGCGCGGCTGTGAAGAAGCAATCCGAGCGGCCCCAGGCAGAGCAGAGCAGCGAGCGTTATGGCCTCGGACGCCAGTCGCGAGCCCCAGCATAGCCCGCCCCACCAGCACCACCAGCCGCTGACTACGGTCAAGTGCAATGCGACTGCTGAGATGGCCCAAAGACGCCAGCCCGGTGGGCCATTGATTGGGTTCCGTTCGGTACAAGACGTGTTTGCAGGGGCATCGGCGCGAGCGGCGGCCGACCAGTATCGTTTGCAGCCGGGCCACAGCGCGGCCAGGGCCAGCAACAGCCAGGGCTGATAGACGAACAATCCGTGCGTGGGGCTAAACAGAATTCCCGCCCAGGCGTGGGCCCTGCCGAACGACCAGAAAAAGCTGTTGGTTTGCACCGTCATTGGGCCGGTCAGGTTGTGGTAGAGCGACCAATGGAACACCAGCCAGGGAAGCAGCGCGATGGCGGCCAAAGGGCCTGCCCGACCGTGGAGTACATGACCGAACCGGTCCCCAACATGACCGTGGCCAGAAGTGCCGTTGCTGGCGAAGCAACCTGCCATGCCAGCAAGAAAAACAGCGTCGTGCAGGCCGCCGCCACCAGCGCTGCCGTCAATTGCTCTAAGTGCTGATCGACAATGGGGGCCGTGAAATCTGGGTGCAGCAACCTTGCCGCTGCGACCACGGGCAGAGCAAATGGTAGCATGCCCGAGGGATACTGTGAGAACACTCCCGCCGGACATCTTACAAGGAAATAGGGCAAGTCTTGCCCTTCGGGCACGAAGCGATTCCGGCGGTAAAACTCGGCGAATTCACTCAGTTCCGCGTCGCCGTCGGTGAGTAGGCTGGCCGCGGTCATGGCCACGGGCCGGGAATCTCCCGTTTGAATGCCCGGCGCGTGGCACAATAACAACAGCAGGTTCGGCAGCGCGATCAGCAATATCGCAGTTCGCCAGGGAAGCACGGACCGATCAATGCCTAAAAGACACACTTCCGACCAAGCGCGCGCCATCACTGCCCGAACGCGAGCATCGCAGGCAATGGACCCCAGCAGCACGATCGACAGCCAACCGGTCCAACGAGCGCCCATACCGTGCGCGAGCAGGAGCGAGACTCCCGCGACGGCACTCAGCAGAACGGTGGCCAACAACAACCAATTCCGCGCGTCGCCCACCGCCCGCCGCACGCGCGCCGCGGTCGACGTTGGCGCCGTGGTCAGCGTGTGGTTGAGCGGCGCCGCTTGAGCGTAGCTGTCCGTCGCCACGGGGTAGAGTCCCAGGTTGGAGAATCGCTGCTTGGGGCGCACCCCATTCACAAACGGCGCGGGATGGTAGCTAAGTGAAACGCTTTTCGCAAGGCGGCCTTTCCGCCGGCTGCAATGGAGCAATTCAGACATAAGCGGCGGTCGGCGCTAGCTCGCCGCCCGGCCGACGGCAACGTAGGCCGACACGCCAGCGAGACTGGGGCCGCACGAAACCACGCCGCCTAGCATCATTGTTGTTGCTCACTTCCCAACCGGCTAGTATCGTGCCTATGGAGTCGGACAATCGCGTCGTCGATCCACCACAACGTCTGGCGCTCTGCATCACCGAACTCGAGGTCGGTGGGGCGGAGCGTTGCCTGGTGGAATTGGCCACCCGCATCGACCGCACGCGGTTTGCGCCGGTCGTTTATGCGCTATCGCCGCGGCCTGGAGCTGGGGAGCGCACGCTGCTTGCGCAGCTCGACGCGGCTGGAATCGAGACGCACTTCCTGGGTGCACGCGGCGCTCGGGACTTTCCGCATGCCGTTCAACGCTTGGCGGGCCTGTTCAAGCAGCAACGGCCGGCCGTCGTGCAGTCGTTCTTGTTTCACGCGAACTTCGTTGCACGCTGGGCCGCATGGTTCGCCGGCGTGCCGCACGTGCTCTCCGGTGTGCGCGTGGCCGAGCAGGGAGTCGCCTGGCATCTTTGGCTCGATCGGGCAACCCGCTGGCTGGTTGAGCGCTATGTCTGCGTCAGCCACGACGTGGCCTGTTTTACGCGCGAGCGGCTGGGGCTGAGCGAAGGACGGGTGACCGTCATTCCAAACGGAATCGACTACGATCGTCTGTCGTCGGCGCCGGCGGCTGACCTGACCGCTTTCGGTCTTGAAGCAGGCCGGAAAGTCGTGACCTACGTCGGCCGTCTAGAACCACAGAAGGGCGTGCTGGAGCTCATCGAGTCCTGTCGCCAATGGCTCGATCGCTTGCCCGGCCACGCCTTGCTGCTGGTAGGCGCCGGGCCGCTCGAAGCGAAGCTAAGAGAAAACGCTGAGCAACTGAATGTCGGGCGCCGCATTCACTTTGCCGGCTGGCGGATGGATGTTGCACAAATCATGAAGGCCAGCGACGTGGTTGTGCTGCCCAGCCGTTGGGAAGGAATGCCCAACGTCATTTTGGAGGCGATGGCGGTGGGAAAAGCGGTCGTCAGCACCGATGTGGAGGGGGTCCGCGAACTGCTTGGCGAGGAAGCTGGCGAGCAGATCGCACCGCGTGGCGACTATCGCCAATTTGCCGAGCGAATCGCCGCGCTGGCGGCCGACGATGCTCGACGGGAACAACTCGCAGCATCTAACCAGTTGCAGGCAAAGAGGTTCTGTTGGCAGTCGATGGTGGCCGCCTACGAGCGATTATTCACCGAAGTAGCCAGATAGCATCGTTTAACCGCAAGCGGGTACCCTCTGGGTGCGGCCCGCGCGAGGGCAAACCCCCCGCGCGGGCCGTTGGCCCTGCGGTTAAACGACCTAAAAGGGTTCTCTCTACGACCTAGAAAACCCGCCCGCGGAAAAAATTTTCGGGCGACTTACGCCCGCGTCTCTCGCCACAACTGCCGCAATGCCAATGTCCTTTGCTCTAAGTGCCTGCGCGCAACCCGGTGCCACGCTGAACCACCCGCTTGACGCGTGGTAAACGACGGGTATTCTAGGGCACTCGTGGGGATGAGTGGGGGGAAGTGGTAAATGTTGTTGACCGGTACTTTTTTGCGTGCGGTCGACGAAAAGCTTCGCCTTGCGATTCCCAAGCGGCTGCGAGATGCACTCATTGGCGAAGGCAAGCCAGAGCTTTACGTGACTCCAGGCATTGACGGATCGCTGGCGATTTACAATCCTGCCACCCTCGAGTCGCTGGCTCGCAGGCTGGCCGAATCTTCGCCGACGAAGAACGAAGTCAGAAGCTTCAGTCGCTTATTCTACGCGCGGGCCGAGCGAGTGGAAGTCGATGGGCAAGGCCGCGTGCGAATTCCGCCGGCCTTGGCCGAGTTGGCAGGCTTGGAGAAAGAGGCCGTGCTGCTGGGCGTGCAAGACCACCTCGAACTCTGGGACCGCGGTCGCTGGGAAGCCTACCT
>DASSFG010000886.1:0-10720 GCA_035694685.1 Pirellulales bacterium | reverse complement strand
TTTGCTCTTTTTCACGGGGACGACCTCCTAAAACAGGGTTTGGTTGGCAACAACTCAACCTTAACCCTCTTGAGGCGTCCCCGCTTTTACATACCTATAACCAACTACGCCCCAAGGTTGCGGTCGCGGGCGCCGTTGGCGGCCGGTTAAACAATTCGATCACGGCTCAACACGCGTCGGGAGCCTGGCTGGCGCGATATGCGGTGGTGGAACGGCATTGTGCGTCGATGCTTCCAAAGGCTTGACGAGCATGTTCTGGAAAAACTCCCGACGCGGTAGGAGTGGTTCCGGGTCTTCGTTCGGGCGGCCGAATTTCACCTGGGGAATGACGCGATGCTGCGGCGGAACGTCGACGTGACAGAACACCGGTCCCTCGCAGCGCATGACCGCGGCGACGCCTTGCGCGAGATCGGCGTTCCGGCTCAAGCTCACCGTGCGGAAACCATAGGCTTCGGCGATGGCTACATAGTCTGGATCAGCCAGTCCACCCTCGACGCTGGAGGCGAAATAACGTGACCCGAGCCATTGGTCCTGCGTCTGCTGAATCATGCTGTGGCCGTGGTTGTTGAGCAGAAACAGCTTGATCGGCAGCTTGTGCCGCGCCACCGTGGCCAGCTCCTGGATGTTCATCTGCAGACTGCCGTCGCCGGTGACGCACACGATCGGGCGGCCTGGCTTGGCAAAGCTCGCGCCGACGCTGGCCGGCAAAGCCCAGCCCATGGCCGTGTTGTTCCAATCGTGAAACAATCGTTGGCCGGCTTTGAAATCGAATGCCTGCATGCACCAGGCCAGCGTACAGCCGGTGTCGAGAAAGATAATCTCGCCTTCACGACATTCGTTGGCGAGCGCTTTGACGAACACGTAAGGGTTCACATCGCGCTGGCGATGCCACTCGTCAGGGCAGACAGGCCACCGCCGTTTCCATTCGCGAATCTGGTTCAACCACTTGTCGGTTTGAGGTCCACGCTCGGCAACAGCCAATAGCGATGCGAAGAACTGATGTGCGTCGGCGGCAACGGCCAGGTCGATTGTCAAGCCGAAACGAGAAAACTTATTGAGCTCGTTAACGTCGACATCGACCACGACTTTACGTGCTTCGCGAGCAAAAGTCGCCGGCGGGCTGCCCGTAGCTTTTGTGTCGAGCCGCGAACCAACGGACAAAATCAAATCAGCGTTTTGGACGGCGAAGTTGGCGTGCCGGGTTCCGTGGGTGCCAAACGTGCCAATCGCCAGCGGATGGTCGGCAGGCAACAGGTCGGCCATGGCCCAGGTCGGCGCCACCGGCAAACCCAGGCGTTCGATGACCTTTACCGCCAGTTCGGCGGCGCCGGCCAGCCGCACACCCCACCCCAGGACGACGACCGGCCGCCTGGCCGCGAGAATCAAGTCGCGACATTGAAGCACGGTGTCGCTCAGCCCGGTTGGAGCGCTCGTCGGTTCCGAAGGTGGGTAGCCGATCAGGGCCTCCGGCTCGACCGCCGCCCGCTGTATGTCGTCGGGAATGTCAATCAAGACGGGACCGGGCCGCCCTGCCCGTGCCATGTGAACCGCCTTCTCTAACTCAAAGCGGATTCGCTCGGGGCGATCGACTTGGACGGCATATTTAGTCACTGGGCGAAAAATGTCGATGGTGTCGGTTTCCTGAAAACCGATTTGTCGCACTCCCGTGTCGCCCTTGGCCCGGAACGTCGACACCTGGCCGGTAATAAAGATTGTTGGAACCGAATCGTAATAGGCACAGGCGACTCCGGTCAGCAGGTTGGTCGCGCCCGGTCCACTGGTGGCGATCGCGGCGCCAAGATTGCCGGTGACGCGTGCATAGCCGTCGGCGGCCATGGCGGCGGCCTGCTCGTGCATCGGGCAGACAAACGAGACGCCGTCCGTTTCTGCGATGGAATGAATCAGGTGCAGCGACGCCCCGCCCGAGATGGCAAACACATGCCGGACGCCCTGTTTGGCCAAGAATGCCGCGACGTAGTCGGAAAGTTTCATAAGCAGTAAAGTTTTGCAGAGGCGTCAGGCGTCAGGACTGGTGCACGATCCACGGTCTGAAAGCTGACGCCTGATAGCCGACGCCTAACGCCTTTCTCATTCCCTGCGCGCCGCAGCTTGTACATATCGCGGTCGGCCCGCAGCATCTCATCAAGCCGCGGGTCGCCCCAGGCATCGAACGCCGTACTGAAATTGCGGCCGTTGATCACTTCCATCGGCGCCGTAACGAGCCAATTACAACAATCCACGACGCGCTCGATGGGCACGCAATCGTCGCCAGCGAGTTTCTCGTGGGTACGTTGCAGGTTGTCGCCGGCCCGCTCGCCGGCGGCAAGAGTCGCCTGGTGGATCTTGGTTTTCACCCAGCCTGGGCCAACAATCGCAAAGCGACAGTCGGTGACTTCCGCGGCCAACAGTTCGACCGCCTTGATCAAGGCAATTTTGGCTAACGTATAGGCTGAATAGTTGAGAGTGGCGCCGTTGGCGCCACCGCCGGCGAAGAGCAACGCCAGTGGTGGCAACCGCGCTGGGCGCCGCCGGGCAGGGAGCAATTCACGCAAGATCTGCATCTGACCGGTGAAGTTCACCTGAATGGACTCGGACCAGGCGGCAAAGTCGCACTCGACGAAGGGACCAATGGGCTCGATCAGGCCGGCCGCCAGTACGAGCACGTCCCAGTCATTCGCGTCGGACCTGAGGCGCTCGCACGCCGTGCGAATCGAATCGGGTTTGGCCAGGTCACAGCAAAAGAGGGCCGCGCCACGAAGCGCGAGTTGCTCAAGCGCGGCGCCTGACGTGCGGAAGGTGCCATACAGTTCGCATCCCGCCGCCAGCCAACCGTCGGCCAGCGCATGGCCGATGTCGCTGGACGCCGAAACGACGATTCGCCGAGGAAGTGCGGGCATGGCGGTGGAGTGCTACGAAGCTTTGCGCAGCGAGACTGGCGAGGGCTCGCTCCAAGGCATTTCGTCTTTGCAAGTAATGAAAAGTGAACCTTCGCGATAGCTCGTCGGCATCATGGCTAGATCGTCCACCAACCGCCAATTGTGTTTTTGGGCGAACAATCGCACTTCGCGGCTCCGGAGGTGCTCGAAGACCGCGCGAGCGTTGTCGACGCTGCCAATTTCAGCAACCGCGTCGGTTTTCAGCCAATGACGTCGCTCGGTGGCCAACAGGATCTCGGCTTCATGGCCTTCGACGTCGAGCTTCACGAGATCGGCCCATTCCAGCAGTGGCTCGATGGTCGCTACTCGTACGGAAAACCGCTCCAATTCGCCATAAGGCGAAGGTTTGGAACCCGCCAGATGGCTGCCCGTCGTGTTTCCCAGCACGCGGACAAACTCCATCGTCCCCGCCTGGCGCGAAACGGCGGCGTTGACCGGCGTGACTCGCGAACATCCATTCAAGGCCAGATTGCGCTTCAGCAAGCGGAAATGAGTCGGGTCTGGCTCATACGAGTGGACATCAAAGCCACAGCGGCTGAGCACGATGGAGTGCAGGCCGATATTGGCTCCGACGTCGGCCACGCGGCGATAACGGTGGCGATTGCACCAATAGAAGCTGAACAGGATCAATTCATCGAGGTCGAACAAGCTGAGCGAATCGACGGCCCCCATCGACTCGTACGGGAAGATCACTTGTCCCAGCGGGCCAAAACCGACGTCTGGCATGTCGGCCTTAAAAAGGTGCTCGATCTCTCGACGGGCAACCTGTTTCAGCAGAGTGTAGAAATCACTACCGGGTGCGTGGAGCTCGCGGGCCTCCGGCAAAGCAGCGATGAGGCGGTCGAGGACCGGACTTCGCAACATGGTCTGACCATCCTTGGCCAAAAGTGCGTGGAGCGACTAGAACGCGGCGGCTATGGGAACCGACAGATGGTTTTTTGTCAAGTTCAGAGCGCAGCCGTGCTCAACGCTTCTGCTCCTATTGGAGAAGATCGCCAGTTCTGCTATATACCCCTCCCCTTCAACGGTCCCCTGGCTCACAACTGTCCTGGTAAGGGCGAGTCTTCATGTCTGCCGAACTGACAACGAGCGAAGGAGCGCCCGCTTGCCGGGATCTGAACCGTTGGCTGGTGATGGCGCTCATCGGTGTTCTGGCTGCTTCGATGTTTGGCTTGAATTGGGACATCGATGAAGGAGTGATCTCTCTTTTCACGGACCAGTTTCAGAAGACGGGCGATCTGCGCTATTTATTTCAGCACCATAACGCGCGGTTTTCGTTTTCCTGGCCCTATTTTTATCTGCTGGCGTTCTTTCGAGGAAACGCCCTCGATCCGGACACGTACTTCTTGCTGCGTTTGCCGTCGCTGATTCTTTGCACGCTGTCACTCCTGGCGGTGAACGCATGTTTGCGAGCGCTCGTGCCCTCGCGGACAGTGCGGCTGTTGGCACTTGTCTTCTTTGTAACTGTTACATTGCAGCTCGGCGCAACGCGTGGCCGATACGACTCGCCGTATCTTTTTGGCGCAAGCATCGCGCTCTTGTCTTTGGCTCGTCTGGCTCAGGGCAGAAGTTGGCTCTGGGTTTGTCCTGGGTTCTTGGCTGCCGCCTTTGCGGGGACTACGCATCCAGTCGGCCTGGGCAGTATTGGCTTTATGGCCGTCGTAGTCGCTTATTACCTGTATGTACGGCCGCCCACAAAGAGAGAGGCGGTCATCATCGCTCTCGTGGCTGGAGTCAGTGCCGCCTTGTTCCTGGCAGGGCTCTCCATGGGCAGGATGCCCGGCGAGTTTCTGGCCGACCTCAGCGGCGTCCAAGACCAATACCATACCTACCGATCGACGACCTTCTGGGAAGAGCGAGGTCGCTACGCTGTCATAGTGGAGCAGTGGGGCCTTTTAGGAAAGGCATTTGTGGGCTGCGTGTTGGCCGGCTTGTTCTGGCCGGCGCTGGGCGAGCAGCGCAGCGCCGTTCGCTGTTGCCGGTTTGGGTTCTGGTTGCTGGTCCTGTTCCTGGCCTTTATCCCGACGAAGTGGATCTACTACGTGGGGCTGCTGTTGCCGGGCGCGACGGTCCTGGCCGCCTACCACTTTGCGAATCTCTGGGAACTGCGGTTGTTACCTACGCGGCGCGGCTGGTTGTCTGCCAACGCCGGTCTGCAATGGCGAGGGATGCGGCTTAGTCAAATAATCGCTCTCGGATTGACCGTATGTCTCGCCGTGGCGCTGGGCCGCAATCTGTACTGGTCGGCGCGCACCAACAGTTTGCTGGCCCGCTTGCTGCGGCCAAATGGCAAGCAGTCGGCCCAATGCGGTCAACTCGCCGAGTTAGTCGCCGGGAAGTCCATTAACCTCTATTCCGATCTGACCGTGTTGCCTTTGCTCGGCGGCGCCGATTTCGACCGGCATCGAGATTGGCAGCCCGACGTGGGCCTTGGCGAAGAAATTGACTTGTCCGACAGCGGCGAGTACTTGATCGTCTCCGAGCGCCATCGTGGAGGCACGTATGGTTATGTCGAGCGTCATTCCCAGTTCCGCGAATACCAACCAGAAAAGGTCATGGATGTTGCGTTATTCAACGACACCTTCACGATCTACCGCATGCCAAAGCAACGCGCTGTCGCAATGCAAGAAGAGCCCGAGAGGGCCACAGCCGGTCTCGGTACTGATGCCCGTTTGCAATGAAGCCGCGGTCATCGCAGAGGTGGTGGCGGAGTGGCACGAGCACGTCCTGTCGAAGCTTCCGTCAGGCAGTGAGATGCTCTTTGACGACTGCTCGGTGGACGGCACCTCTGAGATTCTCAACGAGCTTAACGCCGCGTTTCCCTATATCCGCGTAAACCGCAGCCAACGTGACGGCTTTTTTCAAAGCGCCCTGCGGCTCTATCGGCTGGCGAAGAACGATCTGCTGTTTTTCACTGATTCCGATGGCCAATACGTGGCGGCCGACTTTTGGAAAATCCATCAGCACGTCGACGATTACGACATGGTTCACGGCTATAAGGCCGGTCGTAACGATCCGTTTTACCGCAAACTCGGGTCGCTCGCCTTCAATCTTGCGGCAAGGCGCTGCTTCCGCTCCAAAGCGATTGATGTCAATTCCGCGTTCCGCTTGATACACCGGCCGGCGCTCGACGCCGTTCTCGACTCCATACGCTACTTGCGGATGATGCCGAACGCGGAAATGTATCTGCGGCTCGAGCGGTGCGGCTATCGCATTGGTAACGTGCCTGTGCGCCATCGTGCGCGGCTCGACGGGCAAAGCCGCAGCTTGCCGCTAGCCGCCTTTCTTCGAGAGGGCCTTCATTCACTGCGTGGCCTGTATCTATTACGCCACGAGTTAGCGGCCGTCGCGGACGGCCAAACACCGCTCCCCACACGCAATGGATCGAATCGAGATTGAATCGCATTCGTCAAACAATACCTATACGGAGCTGCGTGACAAGCGAAAGGCGGGCTGATCTCGGAGCGTCGCCTTATCAGTGTTGGTTGTAAATGAAGGCCCGCCCCGGATCTTCGTAACCGAAAACCTAGTCGCGAAAAACTTATTATCGCGGTGTCATAGCACGCTTATGGCGTCATTCGCGGGCGCCAGTTTTTGATGTTGCGCTTTATGTCCGCCGCGAAGCGGCGATCGAGTTAAGACGCGGACGCCAAGCTTCGGACTGCGAGTAGCCAGCTCTAATAGATCCGCGCTCCTGCCAATCGATGACGGTCGCGTCTCCAACCGGCGCTTGAGTCGTAAAAAGGGCTGTTCAATCAACAAAAATGAGCAAATAGCCGCGGCTAACGATGTGCCGCAATCGAGTGCGATCTCCAGTGCGGGGGACGCCGAAGCAGGCAGCAGATATCGTGGCACAATGATTTTGAAGACGGGATAGTGCCAAAGATAAACGCCGTAGGAGATCCTTCCCAGCATCGTCAGCGGGCGAGATTCGAAAAGTCGCATCAGCATTCGCGAACGCCCTTGAACAAGCGCCAGAACGACGATTCCCGTGGCGCCTGCGGCGAGGGTAAAGCCACCGTAATGTAGGAGAATCGCCCCGTTGCGAATTGTGCAACAGATGAAACCCAGGAAGACGATCGACATAAACGCGCACACATCTATGACACGTTGCCAGGTTTTGGACGAGGGCAACTGTCGCCCATATAGTACCAAGCCTGTCAGACAGCCGACTAAGAGAGTGTCCGCTCGCGTATCCAACCGAAGATAGGCGTGCGGAAACGAGCCGTGGATCCTCCAAAGGGCAATTCGCCAGAGGCCCGAGGCCACAATTCCCAATAACACGGTGATTTTGATCCAGCGAATCGGGAACGACAGCCTCAGCATCCCGAAGAGCAGGACCGGCCAGAGAAAGTAAAACTGCTCCTCCACGGCGAGCGACCAGGTATGCGCCAGGAAAGCAGGCTGTATGTCGTGAATTATTCTGAGGTTGGCATAGCAGCCGAGTGAGCTAAGTACGGCCCGGCGCGTCGCGGCCGCATCGTCAGCGGACATGCAGCATTGTGCGTAGATCCAAGATGCCGCCAACAGGGAAGGAGGCCGGCATCAGCCGGAAGGCCCGTCGCAGATAGAAACGTCCCAGATGGAGCGTTCCGGTGTCATGCCATTCTTCCAGCAACAGCGTGGTAATCAGGAATCCGCTGAGGACGAAGAAAACATCAACGCCGATCCAGCCGCCGCGAACGCCGCAGGGCATAGTCTCGGTCACGTGCAGTGCCAACACTGCAATCAGGGATAGTCCACGCAGTCCGTCAAGGGCGGGTCTGTAGCCGAGGTGGCATCGTGCGGCGGCTATTGGGAGTGTCGTCGCGCCTGCCATGTCGCTTCCGTCACGCCCGTTCTGGATCCTGCATGCTCCAGAGGTTTTAGCCATATAAACCTCCGCTATGCCGCATGGCGGTACTCCAGTGGCTGGTTGCATATCTCGGCAAGATTCTTCCTTACCCAGTCCACCACTTCATCAAGCCCCGTTGCCAGTTCGATCTGGGGCTGCCAACCCAATTGTTCCCTGGCGCGCGCCGAATCGATGATGTAGGCAGCGTCTTGCCCGAGGCGCTCGCCGACAGTAACCGCCGATGTGCTAAAGTCGCGGCCTAATAGTCGGCAAATCCGCTCGACCACCTCGCGGACGGCGTAGCCGCGGTCGGGCGAGAGGTGGTAGATCGCGCCCGGCCGACCACACTCCATTGCCAGCAGCTCGCCGCGCGAGACGTCACGAATGTGAATGTACGACTTTACCGCCGTACCGCCGCCGTGCAGCGAAATCTTCCGGTTCGATAGCAGGTAGATCGCCGTGCGCGGAATGATTTTCCAAAGCTGCTGATGGGCGCCGTAGACATTCGTGGCGCGAATCGTAATCAACGGAAATTGAAAGTTTTTGACCAGCGTCGCCAAAAACATATCGGCTGCCGCTTTGGAGGCAGCGTAGGGCGTGCTGGGGTTCACCGGCGTCTCTTCGGTCACGCGACCGACGCACGTTCCGTAAACCTCGGGTGACGAAATGTGGACGTACCTCTTGAGATATGCCCGGTCTTTGAGCGGGTTGAGCAGCCTGGCTAGGGCCACGGTATTCGTTTGGAACCAGTGCTCCGGGTGTTCCCAACTCGGCGCCACTTCGCTTTGCGCGGCGAAGTTGACCACTGCCTCCGGCTCAAAACGATCGAGCTCCGCCAGAATCTCATCGGTATGCCGATTCAGGTCGAATTGATGGAAGGTGAACCGCCCATCGTTCCAGCGTTTGTACGGCAAGAACAGACGACTTTTTTCCGGCGAGCGGCTGATGCCCAACACTTGCCGCTCAGGCGATTCCAACAGCAGGTCGATATAATCGCTGCCCGAGAATGAATTGCTGCCAATGACGGCGATTTTACGCATCACGGTGATGAGCCTCGATATAGGTAGGTGGTAGACGGTAGACGGCAGTTGGTAGACGGTAGGTGGTAGACGGTAGACGGGGGAGAATTAATGAGCCATCAACAAAACAGGCGGGCTAGTGCTCTGTCAGCCCTCCATTGACGGATGCAGCACAGGTGCTCGGCGAGGCTCAATGTGGCACAGCCGCCCTCGGCTGTGGCTCAGTCGCCTTTGGCGACCGGGAACCCAGCCGAGGGCGGCTGGGCCACATCTGCTGCGTCACCGCTCACTCCAGGGCTGACAGAGCACTAGTACCATACGCTATATCACCGCTTGCCCTATCCTCGTCGATCGTTGTCCCCGTCTACCGTCTACCGTCTACCACCTGCCTAAAAGGGCCCCGTAAAGCTCGGGTCGGGCACGTCCAGGTGATGCGGCGCGGGCGTGATAGGACGGCGCCAGGTGCGGCCCTGCACCATTTCGCAGGCGGCAGAAACGACGTCGGCCGCGGTTGGGTAAAACTCGGCGGCCAGTGCAGGACTGGTGGGCGTGGGACACTCGGGCAGTGCGATGCGCCTTGGCGGGCATTTCAGCTTGCCATTTAATTCTTCGGCAACGCGAGCTACCACCTCGGCCGCAAATCCAGCCTGACGCCAACTCGTATCGGCCACCAGCAATCGACCGGTGCGCCGCACCGATTCGATCACCGTCCGCTCATCGAACGGGCGGATGCTGCGCGGATCGATGACCTCGGCTTCAATCCCTTCGCCCGCGAGTATCTGAGCGGCCCGATGAGCTTCGAGGGCCGCATGCGAAAGCGCCACGATCGTCAGGTCATCGCCCCGGCGCAGGATGCGTGCTTCGCCAATCGGCGTCCGATACAACCCTTCGGGGACCGGTCCGCTGATGTTGTGCAGCCAACGGTGCTCGATGAACACGACCGGGTTTTCGTCTTCCACCGCCGAAATCAACAGACCTTTCGCGTCCTGCGGCGTGCTGGGTAGTACGACCTTGAGTCCGGGAACGTGAGCGAACCAGGCGTGTAGGCTCTGTGAGTGCTGCGGCCCCTGTCCCCAACCGCGCCCCACTAACAGACGAATTACTAACGGCGCCGACTGGCGGCCGCCGAACATAAAATGCCACTTGGCCGCCTGGTTGACGATTTGCTCCATGGCCAACAAGGCAAAGTCAATCCGCTGATGCACCATGATCGGCCGCATGCCGGCCAACGCCGAGCCGAGTACCACGCCCGTCATGCCGTTCTCGGCACACGGCATGTCCATCACCCGCCGGTCGCCGAATTTCTGCTCCAGCCCGAGCGTAGTACCGAACACGCCCTTAGGATCGGTCACGCCCAGGCCGATGACGTAGACCGACCGATCGGCCGCCATGCACAGATCGGTCGCTTCGTGGACGGCCTGAAAGTATTTCAGTTTGCGAGACACGGCGGTTTCAATTTTGGATTTTGGATTTTGGATTGGCAGGTTCCGCAAGGCCCACTGTCGTTCAACCGCAGGCGCGTACTCTCTGGGTGCGGCCCGCGCGTGCCGTTGGCACTGCGGTTAAACGATGAGTCAGCACAGTGTTTTACTCACTTGTCCCACACTACGCGGCGCGCCGCGCTCGATCAGTACCCTTTCCCTCGGCGTACACATTTTCGATCATCGTGCTGGCCTCGGGCCAGGGACTCGACTTGGCAAATTCGATCGCCGCGGCAAACTCGCTGTCGATTTCGTTCGTCCAACGCTCGATGTCCGCCGGCGACAACCAGCCGTCGTTGAGGCCGCATTTCACATAGCGGTCAATCGGGCATTTGGCCTTCCAGGTAGCAAACTCCTTTTCGGTCCGGTAGCCGAGGGTATTGTCGAAATTCGGGCCGCAATGTTCCCGCCAGCGGTAGGTCGCAAACTCCAGGAACATGGGCCCGCCCT
>DASSFG010000885.1:0-17588 GCA_035694685.1 Pirellulales bacterium | reverse complement strand
ATCGGCAACGGCATGGTCGGCCACCGCTTCTGCGAGAAGCTGGTTGAATTCGACCAGTTCCATCAATACAAGATCGTCACCTTTTGCGAGGAGCCGCGCGCGGCGTACGATCGCGTCGGGCTGACTTCGTTTTTCGCCCATCGCGATGCCCAGAAGCTGATGCTCGCCCGGCTCGACTGGTATCGCGACAACGGTATCGACCTCAACATCGGCGACCGGGCGAACAAGATCGACCGCAAGCGGCGGCGGGTCACTAGCGATCGTGGCCGCGAAATCCCGTACGACTTCGTCGTGCTTGCGACCGGCTCGTATCCGTTTGTGCCACAGGTGCCCGGCATCAAGCAATTGGGCGTCTTTGTCTACCGCACGATCGACGACCTGGAGCGGATCATCGCTTATGGCGAAAAGGTCAACCGGGCGGCGGTCATTGGCGGCGGCCTGCTGGGCCTGGAGGCGGCCAAGGCCTGCTACGATCTGGGCCTGGAGACGCACGTCGTCGAGTTCGCACCGCGGCTCATGCCCAGGCAAATCGACGAAACCGGCTCGAAGCTGCTCGTGGAAAAGATCGAGCGGCTGGGGGTCCACGTCCACTTGAACAAGAGCACCAAGGAAGTACTCGGCCACGGCGCCGTCGAAGGGCTGGTCTTCAATGACGATGCGCGGCTCGACGTCCAAATGATCGTCGTCTCGGCAGGCATTCGGCCGCGCGACGAGCTGGCGCGCGACTGCGGCCTCACGGTGGGTGAGCGCGGAGGTGTCGTTGTTGACGACTTTCTCGAGACCAGCGATCCCCAGGTGCTGGCGATTGGCGAAGTGGCCGCTCACCGCGGCATGGTCTACGGCCTGGTCGCCCCCGGCTATGAAATGGCCGAGACCGCCGCCGCCAACTTGTGCGGCGAGGAGCGGACGTTCACGGGCGCCGACATGTCGACCAAGCTCAAGCTGATGGGCGTCGACGTAGCCAGCTTCGGACAACACGAAGCGCCGGCCGAGGTCGCCCGAGGACTGGTCTACGAAGACCCCTTTGGCGGCGTTTACAAAAAGCTCCTGTTCAGCCACGACGGTACGCGGCTCGTGGGAGGCGTGCTCGTGGGCGACGCCGCCGACTATGGCCGCCTGTTGGCTCTGACCAAGAGTGGCCAGCCGCTACCCGTGCCGCCGGGCGAGTTGATTCTCGGCAAAAAGGATGCCGCAGCGGCCAGCGCCAGCCTGGACGATGCCTGCCAGGTCTGCTCGTGCAACAACGTCAGCAAAGGACAAATCTGCCAGGCCATTCGCGAGAAAGGGCTTGCCGACTTGGGCGCCGTCAAAGCCTGTACCAAAGCGGGCACCGGCTGCGGTGGTTGTGTACCCTTGGTCAGCGACCTGTTGGCTGCCGAGTTGAAGGCCGCGGGCAAGGCCGTGAGCAAACGCCTTTGCGAGCACTTTGCCTACACGCGGCAGGAACTGTTCGAGATCGTCAAAATCCGCGGCATCAAAACGTTTGCCGACTTGATCGCCGGTCATGGCCAGGGGCATGGCTGCGAAATCTGCAAGCCGGCCGTGGCCTCGATCCTGGCCAGCCTGTGGAACGACGACGTCCTGGCGCCTCCCCACCAGACGCTGCAAGACACCAACGACCGCTACTTGGCCAACGTGCAACGCGACGGGTCGTACAGCGTCGTCCCGCGCGTGCCGGGCGGAGAGATCACGCCCGAAAAGCTGATCGTGCTGGGCCAGGTGGCCCGCAAGTTCGGCTTGTACTCGAAGATCACCGGCGGGCAGCGCGTCGACCTGTTCGGCGCCAAGCTGCACGAGTTGCCCGACATCTGGGAAGATCTGGTCAAGGCGGGGTTCGAGAGCGGTCACGCTTACGGCAAGGCGCTGCGGACGGTGAAGAGCTGCGTGGGGAGCACCTGGTGCCGCTACGGAGTGCAAGACTCGGTCGGCTTTGCCATTCGAGTGGAAGAGCGTTATCGCGGCATCCGCGCGCCGCACAAAATCAAGGCCGCGGTCTCGGGCTGCGTGCGTGAATGTGCCGAGGCCCAGGGGAAGGATTTCGGCCTGATCGCGACGGAAAAGGGTTACAACCTCTACGTCTGCGGCAATGGCGGCGCCAAGCCTCGCCATGCCGAGTTGCTGGCCGCCGACCTCGACGAAGACACGGCGATCAAATTGATCGACCGCTTCCTGATGTACTACATCCACACGGCCGACCGGCTAACGCGAACCAGCGTCTGGCTGGAAAAGATGGAGGGCGGCATCGACCATCTGCGGTCCATGATCATCGACGACAAGCTGGGAATTTGCGATGAGCTGGAGCGGCAGATACAGTTCCTCGTCGACTCGTACCGTTGCGAGTGGGCCGAAGTGGTGGGCGACCCTGAGAAGCGACGTTGGTTCAAACAGTTCGTCAACACCGACGAGACCGAACCAGGAATCGAGTTTGTCAGCGAGCGCGGCCAGGCCCGCCCGGCCGATTGGCCAAAGGATTTCGTTCCCTTGGAGCGAGTCAAGTTGAACGGGAACGGTGTACGTCAGCCCGGCGTAGCAGAGCCCGTAAGAGTTCCAGCCGTAAACGGTGGCAATGGCCAGACTTCTCACGAAGTCGGCTATGGGCCGGCTGGACCAACTGACACAAGCTGGGTGAAGGTCGGCCGCGTGAACGATTTTCCGCTCGAGGGCGGCGCCGCGGTGAAGTACGGCAAGTGCCAGCTCGCGGTTTTTCAGTTCGCCAGTCGCGGCGAGTGGTATGCCACACAGAACATGTGCCCGCACAAACGGGCCTTCGTATTGTCGCGCGGCATCATCGGCGATCAGGCAGGGGCTCCCAAGGTCGCCTGTCCGTTACACAAGAAGACCTTCGCGCTCGAAACCGGCGACTGTCTGAGCGGGGAAGATTACTCAATCCGCGTCTTCCCCGTGAAGGTCGAGGACGGCGACGTCTATCTTGAACTACCCCCGAGGCACGAGCTCGACCTTGAACTCGCCACCGACCTGCACGCCATCCGCGGTTGTCACGATCTTTCGCCCGCCGGCTGCCTGCCACTCACGACGGTGGCGTGCGATGCTGGCGCGCCAGCGGTCTAGGCGGCAACTTCTACCTCAAACAAGCCGGGACAGCGCCTGCGTCGCCGTCCTTTGTCAGCCTTCGAGTGATGGATGCCGGCTTTCACGTAGGGTGGGACAAGCGAAGCGAGTCCCACCATTATGATTTCGCATGGTGGGACTCGCTTCACTCGTCCCACCCTACGCCAATCGCCATCCGTGGATACACGGTTGACAAACCACTAGCGCCCCATGATGACTGCTGCCATTGATCTGGGCAGCATCGCCTAAGTATGTGGCACGAGTTTGTCGAGATTCCGACTCATTCGCCGTGTTGGCAGAAAAATGCCCAGGATGCATCTTCCAATACGTAAAGGACTTAATGCACATCGGCCGGGCACCAGCCTGGCTGTGGCAAGCTGGTTGGAACGCCGTTTTCATTACCTTCCGCGTTCGACAATCCAACATACAGTCAAACGGTGCCATCCGAAGACCATCATGGCAGGTGGGCAATTGCTCGAGGAACCAATCAACAGCATCGACACGGACCGGTCGGACTTCGCCGAACGCCTTGTTCGCCCGCTGAGGTTTCGCTATGCGTTGGTCTTCGTCGCGGTGGCGTTGTTGCTGCTGGCCGACCAGGCCATCATTCAACCGCTCCTGGTGCGGTTGAATGGTTATGCGCCCATCATCAACCTGGCCGGGCGTCAGCGAATGCTGAGTCAGAAACTGGCGAAGCAAGCGCTCGCACTGGAATTTAGCGTCGGCCTGCCGGCGGCGGACGCCTCTGCTGTAGGTCAGGCTTTCCAGCCTGACGATTTTCAGGCTGGCAAGCCTGACCTAGATAGTGTTCGTACCGATGAATTGTCGAAGACCATCCAACAATGGTCGACGGCGCATGGCGTCTTGCGTGACGGCGACCCCGGACGAAAAACCGGCCCGATCGCCTCGCCGCCCATTGCGGCGGCGCTGCAAGGCCTGGAGCCTGACTTTGCCGCCATGCAAGCGGCGGCCAGCGCTCTGGCTGCCACGCATAAACAGGCCAGCGACTTACAGTCTGCCGATTCACCGGCGGCCAGCATGCGTAGCTTACGTGTGATCCTGGACCATGAAGCTGCCTATTTATCAGGTATGGAGGGTGTGGTCGCCATGTTGGAGTCGGAGGCCCGCAGACAGGTGGCGTGGCTTCGTCTTTGCGCCCTCGCCGCGGTCGTGATCGCCATCGTGCTCTTGGCCAGCCTGTACGCGTTCGTGCTGCGGCCGGCGACGACGCTTATCCGGCAACAATTGCGGATGCTTTCTGTGAGCGACTCGCGGCATCGAGCTTTGGCAGAGCTTTTGAGCCGCGCGCGCGACGAGTTGGAACGGCGTGTCGCGGAACGAACGTCGGAGCTGAGCCAGGTCAACACGGCACTGGAGTGCGAGATGTACCATCGGCAACGCGTGGAAAAGCGCATGCGGCGGCTCTCCTCCGATCTGGCGCACGCCACGCGAATCACGGCATTGGGACAGCTCGCCACGGGCCTGGCCCACGAGCTGAACCAGCCGCTGGGCGCTATTGCGAACTATGCCGGCGTCTGCGAACTACTGCTCGAAAAGGAAATGGCTGACAATCACGCTACGCGCCGCGCCATCAGTGAGGTAAAGCGGTCGGCATTGCGGGCAGGCGAAATCGTGCGGCGGATGCGCAATTTCGTACGGCGCAGCGACGACCAGATGTTGCTCGTTGATCTGAATGATCTCGTAAGAGAAGTCGCCGAATTGTGCGAACCAGAATTGCGGCGCAGCGACGCCGAGCTGACTCTCGATTTGTGCCGCGAAGCGTCGATCATGGCCGATCCAATCCAGATTCAGCAAGTGCTCGTGAATCTGGTGAAGAACGCCCTGCAAGCCATGCGCGATTCTGACGGCCCAAAGATCGTGGCCATTCGCACATCGGTCGCGGCGGCCGGCGCCCGCGTCGAAGTGGCTGATTCGGGCCCTGGTTTTCCCGACGATGGGTGTGATGGTTCTTTCGCGCCGTTCTTTTCCACCAAGGACGACGGACTGGGCATGGGTTTGGCGATCTGCCAAACGATCATCGAACAGCACCAAGGCCGTATATGGGCCGGCAATCGCCCGAGTGGCGGAGCAATCGTCAGCTTCCATCTGCCCCTTTCCGCCGCGTT
Source organism: Pirellulales bacterium (assembly GCA_035694685.1). Classification (GTDB taxonomy): domain Bacteria; phylum Planctomycetota; class Planctomycetia; order Pirellulales; family JAICIG01; genus DASSFG01. The sequence goes on along the minus strand of DASSFG010000885.1, from coordinate 12,393 downwards.
GAAGAGTGATGTTGTGGTGCCGGCGTCGCGCCTGCCCGCCGGTGTTCCGATAGCCTCACCGCAAAACGCATGACACCGTCCAGCCAACATAAGCCCACTGTCTTTGTGGTTGACGATGATCAACAGATGCTCGATTCGCTTGTCATGCTGATCGAGACAATGGGCTACCCGGCGCGCGGCTTCGCCAGCGCCGGGGCCTTTCATCGTTTCTATCGCCGCGAATGGCCGGGGTGTCTGGTGCTTGATGTGCGGTTGCCTGGCAAGAGCGGAGTGGAGCTGTACGAGCAATTGGTCCGTGAAGAGAAACGGCTGCCGGTGATCTTCATCACCGCGCATGCCGACGTGACGACCGCGGTGGCCGCGATGAAGACCGGGGCGATCGAGTTTCTGGAAAAGCCGTTCGACCGCCAGACCCTGCTCGAACGCATCGAGCGCGCTCTGGCACTCGACACCGACTGGCGGCGCCGGCAGGCGAACTTCGACTCGCTCGACGCGCGGATCACGCGATTGAACGACCGCGATCGCGAGACGTTGCAGCTCATCTTGGCCGGCGAATCGAACAAAGTAATGGCCGCACGGCTCTCGATCTCCGAACGGGCGGTCGAAATGCGCCGCGCACGCCTCATGCGCAAGCTGCAGGTCGAGTCGTTGGCGGAACTGATCGATCTGGCCGTCACCCACCGCCTGCTCACCGAAATCTCCACGGTCTCCGACGTTGCTCGCTAGTCGGGCGGGTTGACGAAGGCCGCGTCATGGCTTATTGCTGAAGATGGTAAATTAAAACCGTCATCATCAGCAATTTTGGAGCTCATCCGCCATGAAAACCATCTTGACCATGACCGTGGTCGTCGTCGTGGGCGTCATGCTCACGACCGCCATCGCCCTGGCCCGTCTCGGCACCCCTTTGAGCCTGCGACCTTTGAGCCTTGATTTGCCCGCCGAGGTCGATGACACCTCGTCGCCTGCACATGCCGAGCCCGTGGAAGATACGGCCACGGCCGGCGCTGAGCCAGTGGCGGTCGTTGAAGAAAGCGAGTTCGACTTCGGGCACCTGCGCAACAAGACGCTCGACAATCGCCGGGTATTCAAGATTCGCAACGAGGGGCAGGCGCCGCTCGAATTCAAAGGCTCGTCGGTAAGCTGCACCAAGTGTACCTTCGTGGATTTGCCCAAGGAGCCGATCGCCCCCGGCGAGACGGGGGAGGTCGTCGTGCGCTGGAACGTCGACACCTACGAAGATCACTTCCGCCAGAGCGCCACGGTCAAGACGAACGATCCGGAGCACGAGGCGATACGTTTGGTCATCACCGGCAAGGTGGTACGTCCGCTGCAGGTTGAACCGCAGTCGTTGGTTTTCAGCAACGTGCAGGTGGGTGACCCCGCCGAAGTCCAGTTTGCCATGAACGCTTATTTTTCCGACGACTTGAAAGTGTTGAACCACAGCTTTTCTGATGCGGCTACCGCCGAATACTTTGACGTCGCGACACAGCCCACGCCCAAAGAGAAGCTTCCCGAGGGGGCGCACAGCGGCGTGGAGGTCACCGTCAAGCTCAAGCCCGGCCTGCCGGTCGGCTCGTTTACGCAAACGCTGGTTCTTAAGACCAACCTCGAGGAAGAACCCGAAACGTCGGTGTCCATCAAGGGCGACGTGGCCGGCGCCGTCACCGTTTTTGGCAAGGGTTGGGAGCGTGACTTCAAATACTTGGAAATCGGCACCATCCCGCAATCGCAAGGCGCTAAACGGACGTTGTTCGTTCTGGTGCACGGCGACGTGGCGGACCTCAAGCTCGACCCACCTGAAGTTGACGAGGACGTGCTCAAGGTCAGTTACGGTGACCTGGTCGAAATGAAGCAAGGAACCGTGGTGAAAGTGCCCGTCAATATTGAAATTCCACCGGGCAGTGCGCTGGTAAATCACATGGGCGGCAAGGGGAGATTAGCCCAGATCCTGATTTCCTCGAACAAACCGGCGTTGGGGCGTGTGAAGTTGTCGGTTAAATTCGCGGTTGTCGCCGACTGACCTAGACCAACCCCGAACCGTCAAACGCCCCATGCTTTCTCCCGCTCGCGTTGCCACGGCAGCTTTGCTAGTTTTGCTGGCCTTGGCAAATTGCCAGCTTGCTCATTCCGATCCTCCAGCTAAGCCATCCGCCTCGGCGAAGCGAGCGACAGCCAAGCGATCGGCGCCGATCAAGAAGCCGGAGAAGCCGGCCGCACGGCCCGATCCGGTCGAGCAAAACGGCCCGATCTTCAAAGATTGGCCCAAGCCCAAACTGGCACTCGTACTCACCGGCGAGCAACTCGGGTACATCGAGCCGTGCGGTTGCGCGGGACTGGAGAATCAGAAAGGCGGGCTGCGTCGCCGTCATACGTTCTTAAAGCAATTGGAGAAGGAGGGATGGCCCGTCATCGCCCTCGACAACGGCGGCCTGATCCGCCGCTTCGGCCGCGAAGCCGAAATCAAGTATCGTAAAACGGCCGAGGGACTGAAGACGATGGGCTATAACGCCATCGGTTTCGGCGTGGAGGATCTCAAATTGCCGGGCGGTGCTCTTGCCTCGGCCGTGGTCGAGTCGGAATTGTTTGTCTCGGCGAACGTCAGCCTGTTTGCCGCCGATTTCGGTTTTCCGCAGAAGTTCGTTGTCGCTGAGGCGGGCGGCATGAAAGTGGGCGTGACGGGCGTGCTTGGCGACCGGCTGCAAAAGCAGGTAACCAACAACGAGGTCGTCTTTCAGCCAGCCAAAAAGGCGCTGGCTGAGGTTGTGCCCGAACTGAAAAAAGCCAAGTGCGACCTCTATGTGCTGCTTTCCTACGCTGACATCGAGGAAACGACGGCACTGGCCAAGGCTTTTCCGTTGTTCCAGGTGGTACTGATGGCTCACGGGGCCGACGAGCCGCCGCACGAGTCGAAGAAGGTTTCCGGCACGAACACCTTGCTGGTCGAGGTGGCTCATAAGGGGATGTACGCCATCACGCTGGGTTTTTATGACGACAAGAGCGAGCCGGTCCGTTATCAGCGCGTGCCGCTCGACCACCGCTTTGCCGATTCGCCCGAAATGGACGAATTGATGGTGAACTACCAAGAGGAATTGAAGGAACTGGGGTGGAACGGCCTGGGTCTGCGGACGGCGCCGCATCCCGGGGGCGACTTCGTCGGCTCCGAGAGCTGCGCGGATTGCCACGACAAGGAGTTCAATATCTGGCGGCAAACGCCTCACGCCCATGCGACTGAAACGCTGACGCGCGCCAAACCGCCGCGGCAGTTCGATCCGGAGTGCATCAGTTGCCACGCCACGGGCTGGAACCCGCAGGAGTTTTTTCCCTACAGAAGCGGCTATGAAAGCCTGAAAGCGACGCCGCTGTTGGCCGGCAGCGGCTGCGAGAATTGTCACGGGCCGGGCGCGGAACATGTTGCCGCCGAAAACGGAGATAACAAAGCCTTGCAGCGCAAGCTGCGCGAGCTGTTGAAGCGCACTTCGACCGGCGCCGCCAAGGAAGCCCAGCGCGACAACTGCATGCGCTGCCACGACATCGACAACAGCCCCGATTTCGATTTCGACGCCTATTGGGACAAAGTGAAGCATTAAGAGAGGGTTCAGGGTTCAGGGTTCAGGGTTCAGAAAAGAGTCCCAAGTCCAAGGCCCGCTTGCGCGTCGCTGAACCCTGAACCCTGAACCCTTTTGTAACCCTGAACCCTTGAGCTACTCGAACTGGCAACTTCTTCGCCGCTTATTCGGCCTGGCCTGGCGATACCGGCGCGGTTGCGTCGCCGTGCTCGTCGAGCAGGCGTTGTTGGTAGCGCTCGCGCTGGCCATGCTGGGAACGACCGGCGTGGCTATCGATGCTCTGCGGCACTGGGTCGATCCGGCGAGCGGCCCACCGCGTTGGCCGCTGGGTCTTGCTCCTCCGTCCACGTTCAGTCCGCTGGCGGTCACGTCGCTGCTGTCGGCATCGATACTGGTTTTGGCCTTGGCGCATGCCGCCTTGCGATACGTCGCGTCGATGTCGGCCGGGCGGCTCGTGCAAAACATCGTCGTCGACCTTCGCAGCGAAGTCTACGACAAACTGCAACGACTCAGTTTTCGCTTTTTCGACAATCATCGCACCGGCTCGATCATCAATCGTGTGACGGGCGACGTGCAGGCCGTCCGCATGTTCGTCGATGGTGTCGTGGTGCAGATGCTGTCGGTGGCGCTGTCGCTGGTGGTTTACCTCTACTATATGCTTCGGCTGCACGTCGGCCTGACCCTGGCGGCACTGGCCACGACGCCGCTTTTGTGGGTGGCCGCCATCAAGTTTTCGCGCCGCGTGCGGCCAGCCTACCACCGCAGCAGCGAATTGACTGACGATCTGGTGCTGAAACTGTCGGAGACGGTGCAGGGCATTCACGTGGTCAAGGGCTTCGCCCGAGAAGACGACCAGATTGCCCGCTTTGCCGCCGCCAACCGCGCGGTCGAAACGCAAAAGGAAGGCATCTTCTGGAAGATCAGCCTGTTTCAGCCCTGGATGGGCTTTTTGACCCAGGTGAACATGATCGTGCTGCTGGCCTACGGCGGTTGGCTGGTCATCGAGGGACGGCTGGCGCTTGGCGAAGGGCTGTTCGTGTTCGCCAACCTGTTGCAACAATTTGCCAATCAGGTCGGACAGATCACCAACATCACCAACAGCATCCAGGCCAGCCTGACCGGTGCTCAGCGCGTCTTTGAAGTGCTCGACGCACCCATCGAAATCGCCAGTCCGCCCGGCGCAGTGCGGCTGGCCAAAGCCCGCGGACGCGTGCAGTTCGACGGCGTTTCCTTCGCTTACAGTGAGAACCTGGTGCTCGACGAGATTGAGCTCACCGTCGAGCCCGGCCAGATGGTGGCGGTCGTCGGCGCCACGGGCGCCGGCAAGAGCACCTTGCTCAGTCTTGTGCCCCGCTTTTATGACCCGCACGACGGAAAAGTTCTGATCGACGGGCACGACTTGCGCTCGGTCGATCTCCACGATCTCCGCCGGCAAATCGGCGTCGTCTTTCAAGAAAGCTTTCTGTTTAGCAATACCGTGGCGGCCAACATTGCTTTTGGCAATCCGCAGGCCAGCCGCACTGAAATCGAACGCGCGGCGCGCATCGCCGCGGCACACGAGTTCATTCAAGCGTTGCCCCACGGCTACGACACGGTCGTAGGCGAATACGGCTCGAACCTTTCGGGCGGCCAGCGGCAACGCCTGGCCATTGCCCGTGCCGTCTTGCTCGATCCCGCTATCCTGCTGCTCGACGACGCCACTTCGGCGGTCGATCGCGGCACCGAGCATGAGATTCTGGAAGCAATGGACGCTGCGATGCGCAACCGCACGACGTTGGTCACGGCGCACCGCTTGAGCACGTTGCGCCGCGCCGATCTCATCGTGGTGCTCGACCAAGGCCGTATTGTCGAGCGCGGCACACACGAACAATTGCTGCGTCAGTCGGGGCCTTATTACCACGCCGCCCGGCTGCAAATGATCGACGACGAGCCGCCCGTCGTGCGCCAGGAGGTCGCCTGATGAGCACGCTTGCCTCCCTGACCATCCGCCGCGCGGACGACTACGAAGAGAACCTGCACCCGCTCGAAATGCGGCTCATCTCGCGGCTGTTCGCCTATACGCGGCCCTATCGCGCCAAGCGCGACTGGCTGTTGCTCTTGGTGTTCATTCGCTCGTTGCAGTTGCCCGGCCTGACCTGGCTGACTGCGGCTGTGATCACGGGGCCCGTTCAACAGCGCGACTTTGCCGGCGTGATGTGGGGAACATTGGCCTTCACCGTGTTGGCCATCTCGACGCAGGTGGTCATGCACTTTCGCCAGCGGCTGGCGCTGGAACTGGGCGAGGCCGTGGTACACGACCTGCGCCGCGACGTGTTTGCCCACCTGGTGCGGCTGCCAATGGCCTTTTTCAACCACACGCGCCTGGGGCGGGTCATCAGCCGCATGACCTCCGACGTCGAGAACGTGCGCACCGGCGTGCAGGAGGTGCTGTTCGTCAGCATCGTGCAGATCGGCCAAATGATGGTGGCGGCCGCCTGCATGCTTTGGTACGACGCGGCCCTGTTCGCCGTGGTGCTCGGGCTCGTGCCGGTACTGTGGCTGGTCAACCGCTACTTTCATCGCCGCCTCAGCCGGTCGTTACGCGCGGTGCAAGAATCGTTCAGCCGCGTGACCGCCACGCTGGCCGAATCCGTGAATGGCATCCGCATCACCCAGGGCTTTGTGCGTCATGAGACGAACGCCGAGCTGTTCAGCGAGCTGGTGGCCGATCACTCTCGTTACAACATGGCCGTCACACGCGACCAGGGCATCTTTTTGCCGCTGCTCGACCTGAACAGCCAGCTTTGTTATGCCGCACTGCTGCTCGTGGGCGGTTACCGCGTGCTGGTCACCGGAGGCGCCGAAGTGGGCGACCTGATCGGCTTTCTCTTCATGGCGGGCTTGTTCTTCTCGCCCATCACCGTGTTGGGCAATCAATACAACCAGGCCCTGACCGCCATGGCCGGCGCTGAGCGGGTCTTTCGCCTGCTCGACACAGAGCCCGACTGGCAAGACGCCGCCGATGCCGTCGTTCTGCCGCCCATCCGCGGCCGGGTCGAGTTCGAGCACGTCTCGTTCGGCTACGACCCCAAGCGGCTCGTGCTGCGCGGCATCCATTTTACCGCCGAGCCTGGCGAGACCATCGCGCTGGTCGGGCACACCGGCAGCGGCAAGACTTCCATCACCAACTTGATCGCCAAGTTTTATCAACCCACCAGTGGCCGCATTCTGATCGACGGCCACGACATCGCCGGTGTGACCAGCGACTCGCTCCGCCGGCAGATCGGCATCGTCTTGCAGCAAAACTTCCTGTTCAGCGGCACCGTGCTCGACAACGTCCGCCTGAGCAAGCCCGAGGCCACCGACGCAGAAGTGTTCGACGCCGTTCGCTCGCTCGACTGCCTCGACTTGTTCGAAGCCTTACCGCAAGGGCTGGAAACGCAAGTCGGCGAACGCGGCACGAGTCTTTCGCTCGGGCAGCGGCAGCTCGTCTGTTTTGCCCGAGCCATGCTCGCCGACCCGCGCATCCTGATTCTCGACGAAGCCACCAGCAGCGTCGACACGATCACCGAATCGCGCGTGCAAGCAGCGCTGGCCACGTTGTTGAAAGGGCGAACCAGCTTTGTCGTCGCTCATCGTCTCAGCACGATTCGCAACGCCGACCAGGTCCTCGTCCTCTCCGACGGCCGCATCATCGACCGCCGCCGCGCCGCTTGAGACATTCGCGGACGCGGCGCGTGCCGTGCTCGGCTCGGCGCAGTAGATGTACGCGAAACAGCGTTCGTGGTATACTTCACCCTGAACGTAGTCCGTCGTCGGGAGCGGTGTCATGAGCGTTACCATTGCAGCCACCTATGAAAATGGCGTTTTGAAGCCACAGCAGCCTCTAGAATTGGCCGAAGGCGCCCAAGTTCAAGTTACGATTCGCGCGGGCGGAGGGGCTCTCGATCCTCTCGGCGACGTTATCGGCATCTGCGAAAGCGGGCGAGCAACGGGCGCCGACGAGCATAATCGCTACATCTACCCGGCGGATCGGTCGTGATTTTCGTTGACACCTGGGGGTGGATCTCCCTCGCCGACCGAAGCGACTCCCATCACGCGCAGGCTTCCGCCAAGCACACGGAGTTCTCAGAGTCTGGAACCAAGTATGTAACGAGCGACTATGTGGTCGGCGAGCTGATCACCTATCTTTATCGCGCCGTCGACGCAATGCGCGCTGCGGTCGCTGCGTCAGTGGCCGATGAACCGCAACCGCCAAGGGTTGAAGAATGGGTGGAGCGGCTCGTGTTCGATCCAGCGGTGCTGCCGGGCGAGCGGATTGTCAAGGGCACGGCGCTTTCTGCTGAAGTGCTCGTGGCCGAGATACCACGTGGCCGCAGTGAGAGTGAGTTGATGGCGCGTCACCCCGAATTGACCCCGCCCGACTTGGCAGCCTTGCGCTCGTATGCGCGACTTCCCGAGGCGTTTCGCCTGACGTTCGGGGCCTGGGCGGACGAGGCGGAGGAGCTCGACAAATTCCTTGAGGAACGTCGACTTCAGCGCCAGGTTCACGATCGCGAGATCGGCGAATGAGTTTCGGCGTCGAGCTATCGACCACGAGCGGGCATTAACCGCCGTCGCTTGCCCCTGGTACACGCCCAACAGCGACTTGTTGGTTGATTTGACACCGTGCGGAATGCGTAAATAATGGCGACGTTCCGTTTCGCGATCGCTGTCAGTCGGTGATTTTGCCTGCACGACGAACGTATCGCCACTCGCATAAAAATCGAGTCTATGGCCAAGGGTTCAAGATCAAGCCTGTATCGCCGGGTGCGAGAGATCCTCGAATCGGCGCGGGCCAGCGTGGCGCGCAGCGTGAACAGCACGCAAGTCGTCGCGAACTGGTTAATTGGCCGCGAGATTGTCGAAGAGGAACAGAATGGCAGGGGAAGGGCAGGCTACGGAGACGAGTTGCTTAAGACGTTGTCGCGTCAACTCGGCAAAAGCTACGGACAAGGCTTCTCGGTTTCGACACTTCAGTATATGCGGGCATTTTTCCAGATCTACCCGGCATTGCTCGAAAAACAACACGCACCGCGTGTTGAATTCAACCCGGTATCATTCGTGTCTGCGGAGACGGAGATTCAACACGCGCCGCGTGCTAAATCTGCCGTTGGCCGCCGGTCGAACAAATCCGGCCCAATTTATCACGCCGTGCGTGATGAATCTTGGCGGCCCGGTCGCCTCCATCCAAATCTCTCCTGGACGCATATAAGCTGTATTTGCCCAGCGAAGCGGAGCTTCGGGCAGAAATCGAGCGTGAAGTGCGTCGACTGCCCGACGTGCGATCCCGCGGTCGCCGGCACAGGAAGCCGAAAAAGCCCATCGACTGTGCGGCGACGAACGCGCCTTAGCCTCCCTCGGCCTCTCAGCCCTCCTTCGCTCTCTCTGCTCATCTCTCCCTCCCTCGTTCACTCTGTCTCGTCGAAGGCGTGCCCGAGCTGGCTTTCGGCCTTACGCGTACCGAGCATCGGGTAGCCGCGCCATCGACGGCGATTTTCCTCCTCACCCCTCCGCCGCCAGCTTGACGAGATCGGCGATCGACCGCACGGCGCCGGGCGTGGCAAGGTAAGCAATGCCACGGTGCAGGTGCAGGCGGAACTGCCGGGCAACTACCTCGTCGTTGCAGCCCAGCCCGTCGCGCTCGCAACGCTCCTTGACCAGTGCGAGATACAGTTCGTGCTGCTCGCCGCCGAAAGTGTGCCAGGTCATCTCGACGTTGCTGTCGGCCGGCACCTCGATCGGGCTCGGCGGCGTCGGCTCGCGCAACGAAAGACAAAGCGCCCAACGGCACAGCACATTCCAGTTCTGTATGCCCGTGCGCGTCTTTAGCCGGATAAGCTGGTCTCGCGCCTGGTTCGAGAGGCGAACTTGTTTGATGAACATGGATGAGCGATGAAGGATGAAGGATGAAGGATGCTTCTGTAGGGAACCGGGTACCCGCGCTTCGTGGGTGCCGTGGCGTTCCGCGTTCCCGTCTCCCTTCGGGAGACGGCCGGGGTGAGAGCTTGATTGTTCGGTCGGTTCTCCAATTTATGTTGGCGCCCCCACTAACCACTAACCACTCGCCACTCATTGCTCGTTGCTCATTGCTCCTACCGCATTTTGACTTTTGTATTTTGCATTTTGACTTTTGTATTTTGCATTTTGACTTGGTCCGCGGTCCAAAAGTATCCTTCCTCCGCAACCGTCGCCCGCTCGGTTTCGTCGTAATTCAGGTGATAGGCGCGAGCGAGGTGTGGCTCCAGGCTCTCGTAGTAGCGGCGATCGACCTCGGTATCCGTCGACAGAATAATCACCTGGTGGCTGGCGTTCGGAAAATACCGCTCAACCAAGTGCTCGCGGTGCCGTGCGTCGACCCGCGCCATCGGCGTATCAATAATGGCGGGCAACGACCGCGCGCTGGCGCGCGCCAGCCCCACACGGGGACTGGCTCATTTTTCCCGCGGCAATCCGAACGACATAGTGTTGTCGAAGACTCCGACGCGCCAGACGGCCGGGAAAAATGTGCCTGTCCCCTTCACGCTGCATCGATGCGCCGAGCCGCTGCTTGCTGATCGCTTGCCCGTCACTGCCGAAAAGCGTGATGGCGAATGTCTGCGGGTCGATCATGATCTGCTCGACCAGCGTCTGCTTGCGCAACAGAAAGCGGAACGACTCGCTCACCAACTTCGACAACCGGTCGATCTTGGCCGCGGTCGCGCGGCGCAAGAACTCCTGCATCGTGGTCTTGGTGCGCGCGGCGAGCTGCGCCATGCGCACCGTTTCTTCCTCGCGAATCTCCTGCTGCACGCGTTTGCGCAGCAGCTTGTGCTGCCGGCCACGCAGTTCGTCGCGCGCGTGGCCGGCAGTCGCAATCCTGGCGTCCTGCCTCCGTGCCTCTTCCTCCAAGAGCGTGGCCCGTTTCGAGGCCTGCTTGAACTCCGCCGCGACGTCTTTGATCCGCTCCTCGGCCGGGGTGGCGGTCAACGAACGCTCGATCTCCTCCAGTTCGTGCTGCACTTGCCGCAATTGCTCCAGCAACCGCCGGGCATCATCCAGCCGCTTCGGCAACGCGTGGTTCTCCAAATCGACCACCAGGGCATGGGCCTGCTCCGATAGGGCCAGCCGCCGCTCGGCGTCGGTCGCCGTCACTGCCGCCCGCTGCCGCCGGTCGGCCTCCATCAACTCGCGCACCAGCTTGAGCGCCTTGGCCTGCACCTTCTGCTCTTCCATCACGGCCAGCAAGTTGCGGTCGCGCTCCTCCAGCAGCCGCTCGACCACCAGCGCCTCGGTCGCGTGCCGCTCGCGGCGGTCTTGCTCGACGACGCTCTGCCGCAGGTCGGCGACCATCGCCAGCGGCAGCTCGCCCGCCGCCAGCTCGACCAACTCGCCCTCCAGCTCGTCTTGCCGGGCCTTGAGCACGTGCTGGCGGGCTTTGCGCGCCTCATGCTCTTGCCAGTGCTCGCCGCCGACGTTGGCGAAGCGATCCTCGGCCAGCCTTGCCTCATGAGAGGCACGCTGCACGTCGTTTTCCAGCGACGCCCGTTCCACCACCAGCCGCTTGAGCTCGGCTTCGGCCTCCGCGAGCTGCTTTTCGAGCTCGTCCAGCTCCGCACGGTCTTCGTCGGCAACCATGCGTTTGGCCAGCCGGCCCTCGATGACGGTGGCGTCGGCGATCAGCCGCTCGGCCAGGTCGAGCCCCAGCAGCGATTTGATGGCGGCGCCAAGCGTGTGGTTGCCCGTCTCGTCGTCGGCCAGGAAGCGGATTTTTTCGGCGTCGAAGAAGAACAACTGCGAGATGCCCAGCGGAATCAGCTCTTCGACCAACTGCTGCCAGTTGTCCGATAGCCAGCGGTCGTGCTGGCCATCGCGCGAGACGTGCAGCGTCTCGCGGAGCTTGCCTTCCTTGACCTGCCAGGCCCGCCGCACGTCGTACTGATGTTCTTCGCCCTCGGCCGCATAGCGGAACGACAGACCCACGCTCGCCCCTTCACCCGGCTCGACCGCGCGATGAATGCACTCGCGCAAAAAATCGTCGTAAGCCAGCGCGGCACGTTTTGAGCAGCGTGCCCGGCCGCCGTAGAGCGCGAGTTGAATCGCGTCGAGCAGTGTCGTTTTACCGCCACCGTTGATACCGCTGCACAGCACGATCGGCCTTGCCCGGCCGTTCTTGCGGCCCGGCGCCAGCGCGAACGTCTGCCGCCCCTTATACAGGCAGAAGTTATTCAGCGTCAGCTCTTCCAGCAGCATTGATGAGGGTTCAGGGTTCGGGGTTCAGGGTTCAGGGTTCAGGAAAGAGGGATGAGGGATGAGCGATGAGGGATGAGGGATGAGCCTGTAGGGAACGCACTCCGTGGCGTTCCGCGCGTACTCCCTCTCCCTTTGGGAGAGGGCCGGGGTGAGGGCATGTTGTCTCGCTTTCGGTCCTCCATCGCTTCGGCCAAAGTAGCAGGCACGCTCCGTCGTGCCGTCGCCTTCTCTCCTGCGGTTACGCATTTCCGACAGATCCAATCTCGACTAGCCCAAGGTTACGGCACGGCGGAGCGTGCCTACTACTTTCGCGCGCGTGTATTGTTTAATTCCTCTCGTCGTCGACCCCATCGAGCTTGCCTCGATGGTGAAGCAGATTGCCAGCTAACCGCCTCGTGCTGGCCACCTCCATCGACCCCATCCGGCTCGCCCGGATGGTGAAGCAGATTGTTCCGCTTCGTTCGCCGCACAAAATCTTATTCACCATTCAGGCAAGCTGGACGAGGCCTTGTTCTTTTCATGCCCGTGCTATTAGCTCACCAATCTCATTTCACCGATCCGCGCAAGGCGGATGGGG